>DATGQM010000135.1:0-8513 GCA_035304205.1 Arenibacter sp.
TGGATTTTGTCGACCTGGTAGTGGCCGTGGAATCCAACTTCGGCGTAAAATTGGTAGGCGAGGATTTTATCGACCTGCTTACCCTGCAGGATTTTTATAATCTGATAGATAAAAAATTAAACTAGTACCTTATCCCTAAAAAATGGCCGATCAATGGAAGGGAAAGTCCAGAGGTTCTGTTTTAGGATATAAGATCTTTGTTTTTTGTATCAAAAATTTCGGGATACGGGCCGCCTATTTCATACTGTATTTTGTTGCCCTATATTTTTGCTTCTTTGCCCCCCAGAGTACCCGGTCCAGCTATTATTATTTCAACCAAAGACTCGGCTACGGCCCTTTAAGGAGCGTTGTTTCCATCTATAAAAGCTACTATGTATTCGGCCAGACCATTCTGGACAAGGTAGCTATCTCCTCGGGATTACGGGACAAGTTCACCTATGATTTTGACGGGATAGGGCTTTTAAGACGGACCTTGGCCGATAACAAGGGAGGAATTCTGATCAGTGCCCATTTGGGGAATTTCGAGATAGCGGAGTTTTTTTTGGACGAACTGGACAGCGATACCAGTATCTATCTGCTTACCACTGATGCGGAACACAGGGCCATAAAGGAATATCTGGAGCAGTATATAAGAAAATCGAAAACTAAATTTATTATTTTAAGGGACGACCTTTCCCATATCTTTGAGATAAACGCCGCCCTTGCAAAGAACCAGATGGTATGCATGACCGGAGATCGATATGCCGCGGCCTCAAAATTGCTGTCGGCACCGCTATTGGGGGAAAATGCCCAATTTCCGGCAGGGCCTTTTTTGTTGGGATCTAGACTGAATGTCCCGGTCCTTTTTGTTTACGTAATGAAGGAGACCAACAAACATTATCATCTGTATGCCAGGAAAGCGGATTTCAAGAACCGGGACGCGCAAGGGCTCCTAAAAAATTATATAGACAGTATGGAATGGATCATAAAACAATACCCTTTGCAATGGTTCAATTATTTTGATTTTTGGAACTCCAAATAAAGGCCGGGGAATAATCGGGATTCCCTGGAAAGTCCAATAACAATGCCCAATGCGATTAACCACATTATTATTTTCAATGAAAACCTTACTTTCGCATGGATATAGCGGATAGAAAACATTGATAAGATATAAATAAGCAACCGATGAAAGAAGTCCTTGTAGTCTACTACTCCCAATCGGGACAATTGTTCGATATTGTCCAGAACCTGGTCTCTACCTTTGATCGGCAAAGGACAAACATTACCTACCATAGGATTCGACCGGAAAAGGATTACGATTTCCCGTGGAAACCGGACGAATTCTACGATGCCTTTCCCGAATCGTTCCTTCAGATCCCTTGTGCCCTTCATGCGCCGGAAGCAGGGATAATGGAGAAAAAATACGATCTGGTCATCCTTGGGTACCAGGTCTGGTTTCTCACTCCCTCGATTCCCATCAATTCGTTCCTTAAATCGGATCACGCCAAAAAATTGTTGAACAATACCCCAGTGATCACTGTTATCGCCTGTCGGAATATGTGGTTGATCGCACAGGAAAAAATGAAGCGGTTATTGCTGGACTGTAATGCCCGTTTGGTGGGTAATATTGCCTTGATAGACCGTCACCTGAACCATATCAGCGTAATTACCATTGTGCACTGGATGATGGGGGGTAAAAAAACCAAATATTTGGGCATATTTCCCAAACCTGGGGTATCCGATCAGGATATTATGGGTTCCGCCAAATTTGGTGTCCCGATCCAGGAGGCCATGCTAAACGGCAACTATCAGGACCTACAAGATCAGCTTCTGGAATTGGGGGCGGTACAAGTGAAACCACTACTAATACAGACCGATAAAAGAGGAAATATCTTGTTTTCGAAATGGGCAAACCTCATCATAAAAAAAGGGGGGCCGGGAAGTCCAAAACGGAAAAAATTATTGGTATGGTTCAAATATTATTTGTTATTTGCAATTTGGGCAATAGCTCCAATAGTTTTTATTGTATTTTTGGCGACTTACATTCCCTTGTACAGTAAAATTAAACGGGAAAAAGCATATTTTTCATCTGTTGGTTTAAAGAATAATTAATGAAAGACGTTTACATTACCAGAATCGCCAAATTTTTGCCGAACGATCCCATAGACAATGAGCAAATGGAGGAAAAACTGGGGATTATCAATGGTAGGGCCTCAAAGGCCAGACGCATAGTTCTACGCAATAATCAAATAAAGACCCGCTATTACGCTATAGACGATAATGGAAATGTTACCCATAACAACGCCCAACTTACCAAGGAGGCCGTAGAAGGTTTATGTGACGATAACTTTAGCACCAAGGACATAGAGCTATTGTCGTGTGGAACGAGTAGTCCGGACCAGATATTGCCCTCCCATGCCTCCATGGTACACGGTTTTTTAAAAAATGTAAACCTGGAGGTAAATTCCCCTTCCGGTGCGTGCTGCTCTGGAATGAACGCCTTAAAGTACGGTTTTCTGGCCATTAAGGCCGGACAGGTGTCCAACGCGGTATGTACCGGTTCGGAACGGACCTCTGCCTGGATGAGATCGGACATTTTTGAGAACGAGGTGGAACACCTAAAAGAACTGGAGGACCACCCTATCTTGGCCTTTAACAAAGAATTTTTAAGATGGATGCTTTCCGATGGGGCCGCTGCCGTTCTTTTGGAAAGCGAACCCAAAGGGACCGCCCTGAAAATAGAGTGGATGGAAGGCTATTCCTATGCCCATGAAATGGAGACCTGCATGTATGCCGGGGCCGATAAATTGGAGGATGGCCATTTAAAGCCCTGGAGCGAATATCCCGCCGAGGAATGGGGCAAGAGATCCCTCTTCGCCATGAAGCAGGATGTGAAACTATTGGGGGAGAATATTCTTGGCAAAGGGGTGGATAGCCTTAAATTGGCCATGGCAAAACATAATATAGGCGTAGAAGATTTTGATTATTACCTGCCCCATATCTCTTCCTATTATTTTAAGGAACAATTATACGGGGAATTAAAACAACAAGGCGTGGAAGTGCCATGGGAAAAATGGTTCATGAACCTGGACAAGGTAGGAAATGTGGGGGCCGCCTCTATTTTTATTATGCTGGAAGAACTGGTTGGTTCGGGTAAATTAAAAAAAGGGGACAAAATATTACTGCATGTACCGGAAAGTGCCCGGTTTTCCTATACCTATGCCTACCTAACGGTCTGCTAAATGAACCTACTGCACAAAACTATCCGGGAAAAGACGTTTATAGAAAGCCTTATCCCCCAAAAAGATCCTTTTGTCATGGTCGATAAGTTGTTCCACTTTTCCGAAAAAAAAGTAATTTCGGGCTTCACCATCCCCTCCACCAATCTGTTCGTGGACAAGGGACATTTTGTGGCAGCCGGACTTATAGAGCATATGGCCCAATCCGTAGCCCTGTACACCGGTTATCAGTACTATCTGAAAAATGAGGCCGCCCCTACCGGTTATATAGGTGCCATAAAATCGGCGACCATATTGGAACTGCCCGGTATGGGCCAAGAACTTATAACTACGGCGTCCATTTTACATGAGATCATGGGCGTTACCCTAGTAGCCGTGCAAGTAATGTACAAGAATGCCGTAATCGCAAACAGTGAAATGAAAACCGTATTGGCAAATTAATTGAAAGCTGCCCGTAAATATATAGATATCAGTAAATTCTTGCCCCATAGGCCCCCCATGCTCATGGTCACAAGAATAATTGCCATCGACAAGGAAACCGTGACCACTGAATATCAAGTGGCAAAAGATTGTATTTTTGTAAGGAACGATACATTGACGGAATCGGGGATCATAGAAAACGCCGCCCAGGCCTGCTCGTCCATCGTGGGACAAAGTTATTTTGCCGAGGACGATCTGGAAGGGGAGGGCAATACCGTAATCGGTTTCATCAGCGGGATCAAAACGGCACATATCCATTTTTTGCCAAGGATAGATGATATCATCACGACCCAGGCGCATTTAATATCCCGTTATGATTCCGATAATTTTAGCCTTTGCACCATGGGGTGCCAAACATGGGCCGGGGGGAAAATGCTGGCGGAATGTACCCTAAATTTTATGATCCAGGAGATTTAGGCTTGTTGGTCAAATGATGGTGCCTGCTAAAGGAAAGGTACAATGGCCATATTCATTGGCCCTTAACTAAAATACCAAGGAAATGAAGAAAAACGACGTACCACAGGATAAGAGCAATCTGGAATCGGCCAAATTCCGGGAATTGTGCTATGCCGTGGATGAAAACGGGGAGTACGTTACCGAACTTAGTAGTGGTTGGACCCCAAAGACCATTGCACTGGACAATGCCATCGAAACCTTGAACGACCGGATCTCCGCTGCCAAACAACGGGTCATTGCACAAAAAACAAGTCCCTTGGAATATTATATGGAACTCCATAAAATGGACCTTCCCATCCTGTCCAGTTATGCGGGATTGTGGCAATGGCGCCTAAAAAGACATTTTAATCCCGCTGTATTTAAAAAATTAAACGAGAAAACCCTACAAAAGTATGCCGATATTTTCGATATTACCATCGAAGAACTGAAACGTACCGACCTCTGACCCCATGGAGATAGATTTTAAACACAAACAAGCTGCACATTGCGAGAATGGCGTAGTGGCCAATCTAATGACCTATAACGGGTTTACCGTTAGCGAACCCATGGTCTTTGGCATAGGGTCCGGCCTACTCTTCAGTTATATTCCCTTTTTAAAGGTAAACTATGCCCCCGTGGTTTCCTACCGGGCATTGCCGGGAATCATTTTTACCCGATTTGCCAAACGTGTGGGCATCAAGATCAAGCGCGAAAAATTCAGGAATGCCCAAAACGCCAAAGCCAGATTGGATGAAAATCTAAAAAGGAACAATCCGGTAGGGCTACAGGTAGGCGTATTTAACCTCCCGTATTTCCCGGATGAGTATCGCTTTCATTTCAATGCCCATAATATGGTAGTCTACGGCAAGAAGGACGGAAGGTACCTCATTAGCGATCCGGTAATGGAAACCGTTACCAGCCTTTCGGAAAAGGAATTGGAAAAGGTACGGTTCGCAAAAGGGGCCTTTGCCCCAAAGGGCCATATCTATTACCCGACAGGTTTTCCGAAAAAACTAGATCTTGAAAAAGCGGTCATAAAGGGAATAAAGCATACCTGCAGGGATATGTTGGCCCCTGTTCCCATAGTCGGGGTAAAAGGCATGCGAAAAGTGGCAAGGCTCATACGAAAATGGCCAAAAACAAAAGGTATAAAAACGGCCAACCACTATCTGGGACAGGTCGTACGCATGCAAGAGGAGATCGGCACCGGAGGGGGCGGTTTTCGCTATATCTATGCCGCTTTCCTGCAAGAAGCCGGAAAATTATTGGGAAACGGCAAACTGTTGGAACTGTCCAAGGAAATGACCCTGATCGGGGACCAATGGCGGGATTTTGCCCTAGAGGCATCCCGTATTTATAAGAACAGGAGCAATACGGCCGCCATTGATCAGTACAGTGCTATAGCACTACAGCTGGAAGCCCTGGCAGATAAGGAAGAGGCCTTTTTTAAACAACTTAGAAAGTCGATCTAACATAATGATCCAGATTTCCCAACTCTCCAAAAAATATAAAAATGCCGAGGAATATTCGGTATATCAATTGGACCTGACTATCGGCGATAAGGAAATCTACGGTCTTTTGGGACCCAATGGAGCGGGGAAAACGACTTTGATATCCATGCTCAGTTCCCTGATTAAACCCACATCGGGTTCCTTTTCCATTAACGGACTGACCTATCGGAAAAACAAAAGCGAACTGAAACAACTGATCGGAATCGTACCTCAGGAATATGCCCTCTACCCTACCCTTACCGCCTATGAGAATTTAAATTACCTCGGCAGTATGTACGGACTTAAGGGCAAGGACCTAAAGGATAAGATTCGATTTCACCTCCAAATTCTGGGATTGGAAAAATTTTCCCATAAAAAAGTGGAAACCTTCTCCGGGGGGATGAAACGACGGGTCAATTTAATAGCCAGTGTCCTGCACGAACCAAAAGTATTGTTCCTGGACGAACCCACCGTAGGAGTGGATGTCCAATCGAAAAATGTGATCATGGAACACCTACAAAATTTGAACGATCAGGGAACCACTATTGTGTATACCTCCCACCATCTGAACGAGGCGGAAAAATTTTGCTCCAAAGTGGCCATCATCGATCATGGAAGGATCGTAATCCATGGTACGCCCCAAGATCTTATAGCACGGACAGGGGATGCCCATAACCTGGAAGAGGTATTTTTAACGCTCACCGGAAAAGCCTTAAGGGACTATGCATAAGCTATGGGCCTCAACATATAAGGAAGCATTGCTCCTGGTCAGGGACATAGGAGGTATGGCCATCCTTTTTATTATGCCCATTGTCCTGGTGGTCACCGTTACCTTGATCCAGGACAGTACCTTTAGATCCATCAATGACACCAAGATCCCGATACTTTGGGTAGATCAGGACGGGGATAAGGTCGCCAAAAGCATTTATGGGGGATTGGAAGAATCCAAGGCCTTCACCATTATCGATAAAGCATCGGAAGAGGAAGCCAGGGAACTGGTATTTAACGGAAAATATCAATTGGCGATCGTAATCCCCCCGCACCTCACCTCCGAGTTGGAGCAAAAGGTAAATAGGAACGTAGGGGACCTACTTTCCAAATTCGGGTTGGAAGAAAATTCCCCCCAGGATCAAAGAACGGAGGTGGAAAAAAAGGAAGTGGTCCTATATTTTGATCCGGCCACCCAAATGACCTTCAAGAACTCCATCAAGAACGGAATCGACAAAATGATCTTTAAAATAGAGACCGAGACTATTTATAAGGCATTTCAATCGCAAATGACCGATGATGAAACCGAGGAGATATTTGATACCGGAAACTTTATCAGCTTTAAAGAGGTATCGCCCCAAACGGGCGAAAAAGAAATAGTCCCTAATTCCGTACAGCACAATGTTCCGGCATGGACCCTGTTCGCCATATTTTTTATCATTGTTCCCCTCTCCATCAACATGGTCAAGGAAAAAAATCAGGGTACCTTTGTACGTCTAAGGACCAATCCCGTATCCTATCTTACGGTATTAGGGGGGAAAACCCTGGTCTATCTATCGGTCTGTATGATTCAATTCGGATTGATGCTGGTCATCGGCGTATATTTTTTCCCTACCATAGGGCTTCCTGCCCTGGATGTTTCCAATAAACTGGCCCTATTGTTCCTGGTAGCTTTATTCGCCGGATTGGCGGCCATTGGCCTGGGCCTGCTCTTGGGTACCCTTGCCAGGACCCAGGAACAGTCCGCTCCCTTTGGTGCCACCTTGGTCGTTATCCTAGCGGCGATGGGGGGCGTCTGGGTACCGGTATTTATCATGCCGGGCTTTATGCAGGTGCTTTCCAATTTATCGCCCATGAATTGGGGATTGAATGCCTTCTATGATGTATTTTTAAGAAAGGTTGGACTAATGGGGATTTTATCCGATATTACCTTGCTGTTTCTATTTTTTATCCTGACCACCTCAATTTCTATTATTTATAATGAGCGGAAAAATGTCGTCTGAAGCCACGTTGAAAATTAGCCATACCAGTGAAATTAGGGTCCGTTTTGCGGAAACCGATCCCCTGGGCATCGTATGGCACGGAAATTACATACAGTATTTCGAGGATGGCAGGGAAGCCTTTGGACGTCATCACGGTATTTCCTATCTAGACCATAAGGCCAATGGGTATACCGTTCCCATTGTAAAATCTGTCTGCGAACACAAGCTGCCGCTTAGCTATGGGGACATCGCCACCATAAAAACGATCTTTATAAATTCCCCGGCGGCCAAAATGATATTCAAGTACGAAATTTATAACCCCGCAAACAAACTGGTATGCACCGGTGAAACCATACAGGTCTTTGTAGAAGATCGGGGTGGGCTATCCCTGACCCTGCCCGCCTTCTTTTTGAAATGGAAACGGAAAATGGGATTGCTCCATGAATAAGACCTACCTCTCCCATAACAATATAGTTTCATCCCTCGGCTTCGATTCCCCTACAGTGATACGGAACATTTATGATGGGCGGTCCGGGATACGCCCCATAAGCGATGAAAACCTATTGCCCATCCCTTTCTATGCCTCCTTGATCGATACGGACACCTTGGACAGGGCATTTGGACCTTTGGGCGCCAAGCAAGATTATACCCGGTTGGAGCAGATGTTCCTGGTATCATTGGAACGGACCATTAAAGCTTCCAAAATAGAATTGACCAATAGGGTAGGCCTCATTATATCTACTACAAAAGGAAACATCGATACTTTGGACCCTTCCCATTCCCTACCGCCGGAAAGGGCCTATTTGGCAACCTTGGGGAATATTATTAAAGAGTACTTCGGATTTAAAACCGAACCGATCGTGCTTTCCAATGCCTGTGTTTCGGGGATATTGGCAATTTCCGTGGCAAAAAGATTTATA
>DATGQM010000136.1:0-6388 GCA_035304205.1 Arenibacter sp.
ATGATTGGTTATTTTTACTCTAAGAAATAGTGTTAAGTCGCCCATATGACTAATATCCTCGGCTAAGATCACATGAATTTTTGGTATGGGCAATGCCATCGAACTTTTCAACCAATCCTTAAAATATACCAGATAATTAACAAAACTGGATACGGGGTTGCCGGGAAAGGAAAAAACGATAGTCCCCGTTTCCTTTTGGATCCCGAACCAAAATGGTTTCCCCGGTTGTTGCGATACTTGATGAAATATTTTTGTGACCCCCAATTCCTCTAAAATCTCGGGAACAAAATCATATTTTCCCTTGGATATCCCGCCACTGAGCAATACCGTGTTATGATCGCGTAAAATGGGGGGGAGTTTCTCCCTCATAGCTTCTTTGTTGTCCGCTAGGTGAAATTCATTCGGAACGATCCCTTCTTCGGATAAGGCCCCATATAAGGTATGGATGTTGGATCTACGGATCTGGTACGGCAAGGGGTTTTCGGTAATTTCCACCAATTCGTTTCCCGTGGAAACGACCGCTGTTTTGGGCAGTTTTTTTACGGGAACGAGTGCCTTTCCCACCGTGGCCAATATCCCGATCTCCGCGGCAGTTATTTTTATATCCCGGGGCAGCACAAGATCGCCCCTTTTTTTATCGCTGCCCTCCAAATGGATTTCCTGTCCCCTTATCGGGATCCTGCTCAAACTTGCCCGCCCGTCCCCAATAAGCAGATGCTCATACATTATTACGGTATCCGCATTGGCGGGAACCACGGCCCCGGTCATTATTTCAACGCAATGGGAAGTATCCGCCAGTAATCGGGGAGCCGTACCGGCCGGTAACAGGCCTTCAATTTTAAAAGTAGTGCGACCGGCAGTGATGGCCGTATAATCAATGGCGATACCATCCTTGGTGGCCCTGTTGAACGGAGGGAAATTCCTATCGGCCCGGATGTCCTCGGCAAGGACCCTGCCCATAGCCGCTTTTATAGGCACGTCCTCCTTCCCATAATCCTGTCGATGATCTAAAACCTTTTGGTAGGCTGCTTTAAATGAAATCATGCCTCAATATACAAATCGCTCCATAAAATATAATACCAAATACCCTTCCCGTTCAAAATTGATGGAAACATTATGGTCTTCGATCCGGATACGGAGAAAAAAAACCTATGTTCGTTAAAGGGCCAAAAATTCATTTATTCCTCCTTTAATACTGTATATGATCAGATTTTCATATTGTTCCATCAATGACCTTGCCCCTATCCCACTTCGTTGGCCTGACTGGCAGAGGAGATATATGGGTTGGGAGGTGTTGATCATGTCCGTTTCAAATAAGTCGTCCAAAGGGATGTTTTTGGATTTTATGCCCGGCAATGGTCCGGTAGCGAATTCTTCCCTGCTCCTTACATCTATGAGCTGAATTTCCTTTCCCGAACGCACTTTATCCAGTAGTTCCCCCACACTTATGGTCAGGGAAGGTCCGCAATGACTAGGGCCATAGGTTTCCTGAAGTTTATTTATAAGCAGGTTTTCGGGACAAAGCTTAAATCTTATGGTCCGATAGCTTTGCAACAATCCGTTGAACAACAATAGTTTGCCGGATAGCACTTGCCCGACATCGGTAATTATCTTTACGGCTTCAAGGGCCTGTAGGCTTCCAATAATGCCCGGTATCGCCCCTATAACCCCATTTTCGTTACAATTTGGGATTTCCGTCCCCTTGGGCATCGTGGGAAATAAACATCTATAAGTAGGTCCGCCCTGATAATTAAAGACACTAAGCTGCCCCTCAAATCCCTGTATAGCACCCGAAACAAATGGCTTTTTGAGGATTACACAAGCATCGTTCACCAGATATCGGGTCGGGAAATTATCGGAACCATCTATTACAAGATCAAATTGTGAAATAATTTCCAAGGCATTGTCCCGGGACAGAAAGGTATCAAAAACCCTAAATCGGGTCGTCGAATTTTGAGCCTTTAATTGCTCTAGGGCAACTTCCAATTTGGATCTGCCCAAATGTGCCTCTGTATAGAGAACTTGGCGCTGTAGATTGGTAATTTCGATAATATCCTGCTCTATGATCCCCAAGGTGCCGACCCCCATGGCGTTCAGGTAAGAAAGAACGGGAATACCCAGTCCACCTGCCCCTATCACCAAAATATGGGCATCCTTTAATCTTTGCTGGGCCTTGGCACCAAAATCCTTTAGGATGGTCTGTCTTTGATATCTATCTATATCCATTTCCAAATCAACACATTTTCAAATTGGCACATAGGCCAATTGCTATATTTACACATTGGTATATTGTTACATTAATCCATTCTCAACAGGACTTTTTCATATTCTTCTTGGTAATTGACATTCAACAATACCTCGTCCGTATAGGGATTTATAAGTTTGATATCCCCATTGATCAAGAATTTTCGGGGACAGGAACCATTTCCGGCATTTAGGTATTCTCTTGATCTTTGAAGGCCCAGAGGTTCCCAGATGGCGCAAAGGGGTTCTGGCAGCCCGCTTCCACTGCTAGCAAATACCGTTGCCATTTTATGGGGATCCCTTTCCTGGACCAAATGCTGCAATGCTTCATGATCCATCATCGGCAGGTCGCAGGCCAATACCAACCAACTTGCTAGGGGATCGGCTTCATGGGCACTCAAAATCCCGTTATAAGGCCCCTTGTATTCATTGCGATCGACTATGAGGTTGTATTCTTCGCCAAATTCGGGTACTTGTTCTTCCCTGATACTCATAAAAGTAGTATGGCATAGGGGTTTCAATAACTGGTAAAGATATTCCCGCTGTGGGAGGCCGTGGTATTGGATCTTCCCTTTATCGGCACCCATCCTGCTACTTTTTCCTCCGCTAAGAATAAGTCCGTATAGTTTATTGGAGTCCATAATCAATGATTTAAAAATGTTTATAAAACCTATCCGCCGATCGAGGTCATGGAGTTTTGAAACACGTTTTCGTATTTCCCCTGTTCCTCATAACCGGTTTTAGAGCGACTTCCAATAGCCTTTAGGATATGCTCCTTTATTTTTTCTTCGGTGTTTTCCCCTCTCAGGATTTCCCTCAGGTTTGATCTAGGTTTTCCATACAGGCAGGTAATCACATCCCCGGTAGCGGAAATGCGCAGGCGGTTACAAGTACCACAAAAGGTCCGCGAAAATGAGGGGATGAGTCCGAACGTACCGGTATGGTCCTTTATCCTATAATTGATGGAGGTAGATGTACTAGGCGATTGCAGTTGGGTCACCTCCGGAAATTCCGTCAGGATATGGGCCAATATCCTTTTATAGTCCCAAGCAAGGGTATTGAAGGTCTTACTTCCCCCATTAAAGGGCATCTCCTCCAAAAACCGGACCGACACCGGATAATGCTGCATCAGTTTTAGAATGGGAAGGATGTCCTGGGTATTCTGATTTTCGAGGGCTATAAAATTAATGCGCACATTAAAGCCTTCCGCAATAAGCCTAATGAGGTTGTTATAAACCGTATCGTATTGATCCCTGCGGGTTATCCGCTCAAAAGTGGCTTTGTCTATGGCGTCCAGACTTACATTTATATTGCGGATTCCCAGTGCTTTTAATTCCGCTATATGGGGGCCGATCAAAGTGGCATTGGTGGTGATAGAAATATCCTCAAGGTCTTTCAATTGCGAAAGCTTCCGCAACAATACCATAAGATCCCTTCTCACAAAGGGTTCCCCGCCCGTGATCCGGATTTTATCAATACCCTGTCTTACCAGGATCTCGCTTAATCGGTACAGCTCGTCGGTGGTAAAAATGTGGTTTTTTTTCGCAAAGTCGATCCCTTCCGAGGGCATACAGTAATTACACCTCAGATTGCAGCGATCGGTGACCGCCAGCCGTAAATAATTAATCGTTCTATTATGGTTGTCTATCAGCATCTTTGCATATTCATTTATCCTCCGCTGACCGGCGGAATAAGGGCAATCTCATCAAAATTATCGATCGTGGTACTATCCTGGGCATAGGAATTGTTTACCGCTACCGCCAAGGATGACAGCTTCTTAAGCTCGGGATATATTTTGCCCAGATAATCCCTCAGGTCCCTTACTGTCTTGGAACCTTGGGAACCAAATTCACTGGAAGTGGGTATGGACAGGGTAGAACTGCCAACAATGTCCTTTGTGATTCCAAAAAGTAGTATCGTCATTTTATTAATATTAAATTTTCCAATCTTTTATTATATGTACGTTGGGTATGGTCGTTTGGTCACCGTTACCTACTACTTTTATCTATATAACAATGAACCTCGGGATGCAGCCATAAAAATGACGCCGGAAGAAAGGTCGATATCTCCTTGTTCAACAACTCCTTAAGAGCCCGACTTTTTCCCGGTCCGGTAAGGAGCAGGATAATCTTTTTTGCCTGTAGTATATTTGCCATTCCCAAGGTAAGTCCGTAATTCGGCTTATAGGCCATATTATCCGTCATGCTGTGCATAAGGGAGGTCTGGCTAAGTTCCGCAACATGGCATTCCGGGATGAGGAAATTAGAAGGTTCGTTGAAGCCGAGATGTCCGTTTTTCCCCATCCCCAAAATACAAACGTCTATAGGTCCCCGCTCCATAATCTCATTTTCCATACGGTCACATTCCTTTTTGGCATCCACCGGACTACTTTCGAAGGAAATATAGCGACTCGTATCGATTTGCAACGGATCCAGAATGCTTTCCCTAATATAGGTCTCACAGGAATTGGGGTCGCTAGCGGGAATTCCTCCCCATTCATCCAATTTAATAATCTGCAAGCTTTTAAAGAGGTCGGCTTCGTATTGTGCGATTTCCGCAAGTTTGGCGTACATACCCCTTGGGGATTGTCCCGTAGCGGGGCAAAGCAACAGGTTGGGATTCTGTCTTATATCCTCCATTACCATATCATAGGCCAGCTGACTCATTTTCTCGTAATCGGGGCAATCGTATATCTTCATATCCAGATTTTTGTTTAAGGGATTACCTTTGGGCCATAGTCAAAATTTGATCTTTCCGACGGGTCGGCAGAAAAAACGTCCGACTTTTTCAAAATTACCGAAAGTTAAGCTGAAATGGATGTTTTACAAGGTGATTTTTTCTCAATATATTACATGGATCCAAATATAAAAATATCAAATTGTAACGCCCGTTCCTTGCAGGGAGTTTTCCATAAATTATCAAAATATTTTTTGATCGTCCGCCGGGAAATTGTGACGAACATCTTTATTACCCCAATTCTGGTCAAGAACAGCGATTTAAGGAATCCATGGGTCTTAAATGGCATAGGAAACGTCACAATAATGTGGATAAATACTTTAACAAATATTAACAGTGAATTTATAGCTAATTATAATTTTCAATAATTTTGAACGTTTAGCTAATTGAACATTAAATTTATGAAAATGAAAGTATTTGCAAAAATTGCAGCTATATGCTTTAGTCTGGCCTTCTTCGTTTCTTGTGGAAATGCGGATGACGACGTTAAGTTCGGGGTAAATCCAGGCGGAGATCTGGGGCTTGGAAAACCGGTTGACGATTGTTTAAACCTCGGGGATGGGGAATTGGTCCTATCCATACAAAATCAATACACCACCTTACCGGGGAAAGTTTCCATTTTTTTTAAGGTATCCGATACGGACGGGTATCCGGTAACTGGACTAAATGCCGACCAGTTTACCATATACGAACAAGGTAGGAACGACGCCTGTTTCAATACGATCTCCACTTCGGAATCCTATGCGAAGATTTCCCCCAATTCGCAAATTTTCAACAACAATACCATTTTGGTGCTGGATTTGAGCAATAGTGTATTGAGCAGTAGTCTAACGGAATTAAAGACTGCCTCCAAAAGCTTCGTCGAAAATGTAATGCCGGCTTCCAATACGGAATCCTTTAAAATGGCCATCTACTGGTTTGATGGGGAAGATAAATTACATTCCTTAAATCCGCTGACCCATATCAAGGAGGATCTGATCTCGGCCATAGACGGCATAACCGCAGATATAAGCAAGGATCCTTCTACCGATCTTTACGGGGCGGTCATAAAATCGACGGATATAGCGGAGAAGCTTCTAAAGGAGAGTACTACGAACGGTAGGATCGGAGCGGCTTCCGTGGTCATCTTTACCGATGGTACCGACCAAGCTTCCCGTTTTACGCAAGACGCCGCAGTAAAGAAGGTAACGGAAGCCAATAAGAATATTGCTTTTTTCAGTATCGGTCTGGGAAGTGAAATAGATGCCGATATTCTGAGCAAGCTAGGGAAGACCTTTAGTGTCTCCGCAGGCAATAATACGGAATTGGAAACTACCTTCAACGAGATTTCGAAAAAGGTTTCCGAACAGGCCAATAGCTTCTATCTTTTTGAATATTGTAGTCCGAAACGGGATGGAAGCGGGGAAAA
>DATGQM010000137.1:0-4975 GCA_035304205.1 Arenibacter sp.
CAGGGAAAACACGCCATCGAATTCTTTACCCAGACCAAGGTCGTCATAGAAAGATGGCCGAACACATGGTCCAGAAAATTTTAAAACAAGATACCGATGATGAAAATTGCCAACGCCCCCTGTTCATGGGGGGCACTCGAATTTGATCTGGAGGAAAAATCCGAGGAGATCGGTTTCCGACAGGTATTGGATGAAATAGAAGAAACGGGCTACCTGGGCACCGAATTAGGGGATTGGGGATATATGCCCACTGAGCCCGATAGGTTAAAAGCGGAGATCGAGAAAAGGAACCTGAGCTTATTGGGGGCCTTTGTTCCCGTGGCCTTGGCCAACGAGGCCGTGCACGGACAAGGTGTAGAGTCCGCATTGAGAGTGGCCAGACTAATGTACGGGGCCGGATATAAGGATGCTTTTGTGGTTTTGGCCGATGAAAATGGCACCGTTCCGCTACGGACGGCCAACGCTGGAAGGATAACCCCCGAAATGGGACTTACGGAAGAACAGTGGAAAGTATATGCGGCAGGTGCGGAAAAGGTGGCCAAGGCCGTAAGGGATGCCTATGGGATACGGACCGTTTTTCACCACCATTGCGCCGGTTATGTGGAGACCCCGGATGAGATCGAAAAGCTGTTGTCCCTGACCGATCCCAATTTGGTCGGACTCTGTTTGGATATGGGGCATTATGCCTTTGGCGGGGGCGATCCCGTAAAAGCGTTAAAAAAATATAGGGACAGGATATGGCATGTACACTTTAAGGATTTTAGTCCGGTTGCGGCCAAGGCCTCCCGTGAGGTGGACGGCGATTATTTCGATGCCATAAAAAGGGGGGTATTCTGCGAATTGGGAAAGGGGGCCGTGGATTTTAAAGGGATCGTCGGTCTTTTGAAGGAAACGGATTATACGGATTGGATCGTAGTGGAGCAGGATATTTTGCCCGGGATGGGAAACCCCAAGCTATGCGCCCGGGCCAATAGGGACTATTTAAGGACATTGGGATTATAGTATATCGATACGGAACCTGCCCCGAAAAGTAGCTTATAGCTTTTATTCAAAAAAAAAATAGATTTATAAAAATCACAAAAATCTGAATATCAATATCAAATAAAATAAGAGAAATGAAAATCCTTGGCTTTTTAACTCCTTAACTTTTTAGCTGGGTTTTCGGAGTAGACCCAATACACTTTACCGCACCAATTTAGAAATACAATTATATGACGAAAATAAAATTTGCCGTGGCCGGTCTAGGACGGATCGGTAAGATCCATTTGAACAATCTGCTACAGATGGACCAAGTAGAAGTAGTGGCGGTTATGGATCCACTTGAGGAATCCCAACAGTATGCCAAGGAAAGGAACATTGCCTTTATCGCCACTACCTTTGGGGAAATGTTGGGGATGACCGAATTTGATGCCGTAGTGATCTGTTCCCCTACGGACACCCATGCGGATTATGTGGAAATAGCGGCAAAAGCGGGTATCCATATTTTCTGCGAGAAGCCGTTGGACCTTTCCCTGAAGCGGGTAATGGAGGTGCTCCAAGTAGTTGAAAGAACAAATATAAAGTTGATGTTGGGCTTCAACCGAAGGTTCGATAAAGAGTTCAGGAAGGTTCAGGAACTGGTAAGGGACGGTGCCGTGGGGGAGCCCCATCTGGTGAAGATAACCAGTCGGGATCCCGGGGCGCCCCCGGTCAGTTATATCGAAAAATCGGGCGGCCTGTTCCTGGATATGACCATCCACGATTTTGATATGGCCCGGTTCGTGGTGGGCAAGGAGGTAGCGGAAGTATATGCCAAGGGGGCGGTCCTGATAGACCCGTTGATCGGGGAGGCCGGGGATATAGATACGGCGGTGATCACCCTGACCTACACGGACGGTACCATGGCCATCATAGATAACAGTAGGGAGGCGGCCTATGGATATGATCAGCGGATAGAGGTCTTTGGATCAAAGGGAATGGTACAGGCCAATAATAATTTTATGGATTCCCATCGACTTTATACAAAAAAAGGGATCGAGGCGGCCCTGCCGTTACATTTTTTCCTGGAAAGATATGCGGATGCCTATAGGGCGGAGATGTCCGACTATGTGAAAAGCCTAAAAAATGGGGAAAAGGTGCCGGTAGACGGAAAGGACGGCCTATCCTCCCTGAAAATCGGTTTGGCGGCCCTAAAGTCGCTCAAGGAAGAAAGACCGGTCAGGATCGATGAGATCCAGTACTAAAATTAAATAAAATACCTATGGGCAAAGGCGTAAAGTACAGGAAGATGGATCAATCCTATTTCGAATCCAGACAACTTAAACGCCATGCCGGAGTTTGGTCCCTATGGGCATTGGGAGTAGGGGCGGTAATATCCGGCCATTTTTCCGGTTGGAACTTGGGATTGGCTTCCGGGGGTTGGGGCGGTATGTTCATCGCTACTATTTTGGTTGCCATAATGTATGTAGGACTTACGCAAAGTGTGGCGGAAATGTCTCCCGCCCTCCCCCATACTGGCGGGGCTTATTCCTTTGCCAGATCCGCAATGGGACCTTGGGGCGGATTTTTTACGGGCCTGGTGGAAAACCTGGAATTTATCCTCACCCCGGCCGTTATTGTCTTCTTTCTCAGTAATTATATGCAGGGTATTTTCGGGACCGCACCGGATATGTTGCCATTATGGTGGTTCGGGTTTTATACGATCTTTACCCTCTTGAATATTGTAGGCGTTGAACTGTCCTTCCGTTTTACATTGACCTTCACCCTACTGGCATTGGGATGTTTGGCCATCTTTTGGATATCGTCCATCGGTAATACCGATTTCGGGAAATACGCATTGGATATTACTATGGGAAGTGACGGCAGGGCCGAGCATCTTCCCGGGGGCGGGGGACCACTATTTCCCATGGGGTGGGAAGGGGCCTTAAAGGCTATGCCCTTTGCCGTTTGGCTGTTTCTGGCAATAGAACAATTGCCGTTGGCGGCCGAAGAATCCGTGGATCCCAAGAAAGATATGCCAAAAGGGCTCACCTACGGCATCATTACCTTGATCGTATCGGCTTTTTTGATCCTTTGGCTCAATAGTTCCATACCCTTGGGATCTTTTGCACTTTCACAATCGGGGGAACCGATATTGGACGGTTTTAAGGTATTGTTCGGAAATAATATAGCCAAACTTTTAGCCCTGGTCGCCTCCATTGGTTTGATCGCATCTTTCCATACCATAATTTTTGCATTTGGGAGGCAGATCTATTCGCTGTCCAGGGCGGGGTATTTTCCCGTTATCCTATCGTTGACCCACAGCAAAAGAAAGACCCCTTATACCGCTTTGCTTATGGGGTCCATGATCGGTTTTTCGGTTCTAATGATCACCCAGTATCTAGCGGGGGCCGACAGCGGGGTATTTATTGGTGGTGCCCTGCTGAATATAGCGGTTTTTAGTGCCATGCTTTCCTATATCCTACAATCGGGATCCTTTCTGCTATTGCGAAAGAATAAGCCAGATCTGGATAGGCCCTATATAAGCCCATTTGGCACATGGGGTGCATGGACCACTATTTTATTGGCCAGCGTTATCATTTTTTTTCAATTTAGGGACCAATCCTATAGAACAGCGGTATTTATATCGATTGCCTATTTAATGGTGGGATTGGTTTATTTTGGATTGAAGGGGAGGCACCGATTGATCCTCTCCCCGGAAGAAGAATTTGCTCTGGAACATGAAACAAAAAAGCAAAAGGTAAAAATCTGAAATCCATACGGTTTTTTGGTGCTAAAACAATATTTTTATAATAGGAATGGTATTTATGGGGGATCATTACTAAAGTTATGCCAGGTCAGTACGAATAAAAATACTTTGAACGATAATACAAAAACAAACAAATAACCAACAAAACCAGGACTTGTGAAAAAAGAGGGTACAGAAATGAATATCGATTCGGTCAAAAAGTATATCAATGAGCATCAAATTGAAAATATTAAATTGGCCGTAGTCGATATCGATGGCGTTCTGCGCGGAAAATATATAAATTCAAAAAAGTTTCTTTCCGCCCTGGACAAGGGCTTCGGATTCTGTAATGTAGTTTTTGGTTGGGATTCAAATGATGCCCTCTATAAAAAGGATTCCTTTACCGGTTGGGCCGATGGCTTTACGGATACAATGGCTACAATAGATGCTTCTACGATGAGGTTATTGCCCACCGAGGATAATAAATCCGTTCTTTTTCTGGTAGATTTTTCAGAAAGTCCGGCAGCAAGCGTATGCCCAAGATCGGTGCTGAGGAAAACATTGGATAGGTTGTTGGATAGTGGTTTTACGGCCAGCGCCGCTTTGGAGTTCGAATTTTTCCTGTTCAACGAAACCCCAAAGAGCATCCGCGATAAAAATTACCATAAATTGGAGCCTATGACCCCGGGCAATTTCGGATATTCCATTTTGCGAAGTTCTACCCATGCCGATCTTTACCATGAAATAATGGGCCTTTCCAAGGAGATGGGCATGCCCTTGGAAGGTCTGCATACGGAAACGGGGGCCGGGGTCCTGGAAGGTGCCCTGGAATATTCGGACGCACTTAGGGCGGCCGATAATGGTGCCCTGTTCAAAAACTTTATAAAAGTATGGGCACAACAACGCAATCTTATGGCCAGCTTTATGGCAAAATGGTCCCATGAGTATCCTGGCCAATCTGGGCATATCCATCTCTCCCTGCAAAATAAGGATGGTTCATCTGCCTTTTATGACAAGGACAAGAAAGATGGTATGTCCGATATTATGCGTTGGTTTATAGGGGGGCAACAAAAACTCATGCCCGAAGTTTTGGCCATGGTGGCCTCTACCTGTAATAGCTATACCCGGCTCATTCCCGGATTTTGGGCACCTACGGCCGCTTCCTGGGGTGTGGATAACCGTACTTGCGCACTTAGGTCGATACCGGGCACGGAAAAATCACAAAGGGTAGAATATAGGGTGGCCGCAGCCGATATCAATCCATATCTG
>DATGQM010000138.1:0-4289 GCA_035304205.1 Arenibacter sp.
GGAATCCGAAAAAAGAACATCTACTTCCACAGTATTAAAAACCTTGTTCGCTTCCGGTTCGGTGCACGAAACAAATAAAAACAGGATGAAAATCGATATATACTTGAACATGATCATAATTTTCATCAAAAATAAGAGGAATAGGTTCTAATACAATACCTTTGCAATCTTAATTTTTAAAAATGCGATTACATAGAAATCTAGTGTTTGCGGTCGTTGATGCCTTAAATTTTATATTTAATGAAGGGGAATATGCAGACAAGGTAGTGGAGAAAGTATTAAAATATGATAAGCGTTGGGGCGCCCGCGATAGGGGCTTTATTGCCGAGACTACTTATGATATGGTGCGATGGAAAAGGTTATATGCCGAAATAGCGGACGTAAAGGCCCCTTATAGCAGGCCCAATCTATTTAGAATGTTTGCCGTTTGGGCGGTTTTAAAGGGAATAAAATTGCCCGACTGGAAGCAGATAGAACCTACACCGGAAAGAAGGATCAAGGGCAGATTTGATGAACTTTCCAAAATAAGGAAATATCGGGAATCGGTCCCGGACTGGATGGACGAATTGGGCGAAAAGGCCCTTGGGGAGACCTTATGGAACAAAGAAATCAGTGCGTTGAACCAACAGGCAGAGGTTATTTTAAGGGTAAATACCCTAAAGGCGAGCAAGGAGCAGCTAAAGGACGCATTGCGGAATGCGGAGATCGAGACGGAATATATAAAAGGATATCCCGATGCCCTTAGACTTTTGGAACGGGCCAATGTCTTTATTACCGAACCTTTTCAACAGGGTTGGTTTGAAGTACAGGATGCCTCGTCCCAGTTAGTGGCCCCCTATCTTGATGTAGAACCCGGACAGCGGGTGGTGGATGCCTGTGCGGGTGCGGGTGGAAAAACCTTGCATTTGGCCTCCTTAATGGAGAATAAAGGACAATTGATCGCCCTGGATATTTATGCGAACAAATTAAAGGAACTTAAAAGAAGGGCTAAAAGGGATGGGGCGCACAATGTGGAAACCAGGCCTATCGATTCCACCAAGGTAGTTAAAAAATTGTACGGTACCGCCGATCGTGTACTTATAGATGCCCCTTGTACCGGACTCGGGGTATTAAAGAGAAATCCGGATGCCAAATGGAAACTGCAACCTGAATTTTTAGACAAAATTACGATTACCCAACAACAGATCCTCCAAGATTACAGTCGCATTCTCAAACCCGGGGGAAAGTTGGTCTATGCCACCTGTTCCATCCTGCCACAGGAAAACAACGATCAGATAAAACGATTTTTAAGCTCGGAAGCGGGCAAGGATTTCAACCTGAAAAAAGAGGCAAAGATCTACGCTTCCAAAACAGGTTTCGACGGGTTTTATATGGCGCAATTGGAGAAAAATCCGTGATAATATACGTATAGAACTAAATGTTAAGGGAATCAAATTGGTTCCCTTTTTGCACCGATCTAAAAAATATCCGTGCCATTATAAAGGGTCAGTACATCTTCATTCATTATGGACTTAGCTAATCCGTCAACCTTTATCAATTCGTATTTAAAGTAAAACTTCATACAATGTATTTTGCCCTTATAGAATTTTTCGGAACATAAGGTATTCCCATTCATGAGATCTGTTTGGGCATGGACCGCAATATCCAACCAAATCCAGCCCACGACGATCTGACCCAAAAATTCCATGAATAAATTGGCATCGGACAGGTAGCGTTCAAAATCTCCCTCCTTGGCGATCGGCATTAGATAAGCAATTACTTGATGGGTCAATTTTATCTTCTCCCCTAAAATTTTGGCATATGGTTTTAATTCCCCCTGTCCCAACGCCTGTGTTATAGTGTCCAGAACTTCGGTAAGCAAGAGTTCCAAGGCCCTTCCGTTATCCAAAAGCACTTTACGTCCCAATAGATCTTGGGACTGAATTCCCGTAGTGCCCTCATAGATACTATAGATCCGGATATCGCGATAGTATTGTTGCAGGATAAAATCCGAACAATAACCATAGCCTCCCAATACCTGGAGGCCACTACTGACCGCTACTGTCCCTGCTTCGGAAGGATAGGTTTTTACGATCGGGGTTATTATCTCCAGTAACAATTGGTACTTTTCCTTAAATTCCGGATCTTTCCCCGCAAGCTGAAGATCATGGTATTTTGCGGCCAGGAGCACTAGGCCCAAAGATCCCTCCGCAATGGTTTTTTGGAGCAATAGCATCCTTCTTACATCGGGGTGTTCAATAATCGGGCACGGAACATCCTCCGGATCTCTTTTCCCGGAGCTTTTAAGTTTACGCCCTTGGGTACGTTCTTTGGCGTATTGCAGGGAGGCTTGATAAGCGGCCATGATAATCGCCGTTGCTCCCCTACCCACCCCTATCCTGGCATCGTTCATCATTTGGAACATATAATGCAATCCCATATTGGCCTCGCCCACGAGCCAGCCCCAACAATCGTTATTATCCCCAAATCCCAGATGGGTAGTACAAAATCCACGTTGTCCCATTTTTTGAAAATCCGCCAGGGTGGCTACGTCGTTTTTTGTCAGGATTCCGCCTGTACCGACCCGAAATTTAGGCACCACGAACAAAGAGATTCCTTTGGTCCCCATCGGGGCCCCTTCTATTCGGGCCAAGACCAAATGGACGATATTCCCAACGTATTGATAATCGCCACCCGAGATAAATATCTTCTGTCCGCTTATCCTGTAATGGCCATCATTGGTGGGGATGGCCTTGGTAGTGATATCGGAAAGGGAACTACCTGCTTGAGGCTCGGTCAGGCACATAGTACCGCCCCACTCCCCTGCCAACATTTTTGGAACATAAGTATCCTTTAGGGATTCATTGGCAAAATGCAAGATCAGTTCCGCTGCCCCCAGGGCAAGGGTGGCATAAGCGGGTAAATGGTTATTGGCCGCATCGAGGATATAGGTCGCTGCGGTATGGACCATAAAAGGAAGTTGCAATCCCCCAACCTTATAGTCGAGCGGCCCACAGATCAGCCCCATCTCCCCACCTTTCTCCATCAATACCCCTACTTGTTTATGTACTGCGACAGATCCGTCCTTGAAAACGGCCGGGGTTTCGTCCATTTCCTTGAAAAAGGGAAATAATTCCCGGTCCGCAAACTCTTTTACCGAATCCAGGTACAGTTCCAAGGAAGCTTTGTCGTGTTCCGCAAAACGCTCCAATTCTAATAGTCCATCCAATCCGTGGACCGTGTCCAACAAATACTTTAGCGTATTCAAATCAATATATTCCTGGGCCATAGTACATAATTGTTCCGTTATAGACCCTAAGATAAGTTATTATAGGTGGATTTCACTAATCTTGGGATCAAAGAGCGGTGCTCGACAAACAAACTGTGCCGTTTATTTTATATAAATCGCAAGTCGGCCTATCTTTGTTCCTTACTAAGCATACCCAAAATTTGAAAAACGAAAAAACAGCCATAAAGACCATCTATTATAGTATTCTGGGCAGTACGCTTTTAGTAATTATAAAAGGATTGGCAGGATTTTTTGGAAATTCCTATGCCCTGATCGCCGATGCCATAGAATCTACCACGGATATCCTCTCCTCGTTCCTAGTGCTGTTTGGATTGAAGTATGCCAAAAGGCCTGCCGATGACAACCATCCCTATGGGCATGGGAAAATAGAACCCTTGATCACATTTTTGGTAGTGGGCTTCCTGATCCTATCGGCCGTTATAATCGCATATAATGCCGTACATAATATCCAGACTCCGCAAAAACCCCC
This sequence comes from Arenibacter sp., assembly GCA_035304205.1. Taxonomy (GTDB): domain Bacteria; phylum Bacteroidota; class Bacteroidia; order Flavobacteriales; family Flavobacteriaceae; genus Arenibacter. The sequence continues at coordinate 3,759 of DATGQM010000138.1, forward strand.
AAAAGCATGGACATTACTGGTATTGGGTATCATTATTTTATGGAAGGAAACTTCTTTTAGATTGGTATTGAAAAAAAGTTTGGAAACGAATAGTACTTCCCTCAAGGCCGATGCCTGGCACCACAGGAGCGATGCGATTACTTCTGTAATGGCCTTTATAGGGATCTCCATAGCCCTTATCTTCGGAAAGGGTTATGAAGCTGCCGATGATTGGGCCGCATTATTTGCTACCGGCATTATCCTCTACAACAGTTATATGATCTTTAGGCCGGCACTCGGGGAAATTATGGACGAACATCTTTATGACGACCTGATCGAGGAGATCAGAACGGTTTCCATGAAGGTGGATGGTATCCTGGGAACGGAAAAATGCTATGTAAGGAAAGCTGGCACTAAATACCATGTGGACCTACACGCCATGGTGGATGGGGGAATAACCGTTTCGGAAGGGCACTTCATCTCTCACCAACTCAAGGACCGCTTACAAAAGAGTATTCCCAATCTGGATCATATCTTGATCCATATAGAACC
>DATGQM010000139.1:0-6886 GCA_035304205.1 Arenibacter sp.
TAGTTTGCCTGCAAGTGCAAACCGGAGGGTGTATATGGCAATCGCCCGTTCAAGGTTCAAAGCTTAGGGTTCAAAGCACTGTAGATTAATAAATGTAGTTGTCTTTTTTGTAGGATGTTAAAAAAGTTTATTTTATAGATGGATTTTTGGAATTTATTATTACTTTAGCCGAAGTTTTACAAGAATATGACAAAGCAATATTTCTGGAACAGTTTTTATTTTTACTTCTTTTTTCAAAGAGGCATGGGACTGTTCTAACATATTTCAATGAATATATAGATAAAAGTCCCGTGTAAACCGGGACTTTTTTTTTGGATATAACCAGTATAATTTTTTCCTTGCGTAGAAGTATCGATGGCTTTAAAAATTGCAATTCAGGGTATTAAGGGTTCTAATCACTATCAGGTGGCAAAGGACTATTTTGAGGATGGGGCGATCTATGTGGAATGTCCTTCCTTCGATAATTTGGTAGATCAGTTATTACAGAAAACCGCGGATATCGGGGTCATGGCGATAGAAAATTCGATCGTGGGCTCCATCATTCCGAACTACGCCCTGGTATATGGTAATAACCTGCACATTATAGGGGAGGAATATCTAAGGATCCATCACCATTTAATGGTCTTAAAGGGGCAGAATATGGAAGATGTCAGGGAAGTGCATTCCCATCCTATGGCCCTATTGCAGTGCAAGGAATTTTTCAGGAATTATGGCCATATTAAACTGGTAGAGGATATAGATACTGCGGAGACCGCAAAAAGGATCGGGGAAAATCAATTAAAAGGTATCGCTGCGATAGCGCCAAAAGTAGCCGCTGAACTATATGATCTGGATATTATACAGACCAACATACAGACCGTAAAGGAAAATTCTACCCGTTTTATTATTGTAAAGACACAGAACAAGGTGTGGCCGGAGGAAGAAATCAATAAGGCCTCCCTACGTTTTATAACGGACCATAAGAGGGGGAGTCTGGCGGCTATCCTGAACGTGATGAGCGATTGTAACCTTAACCTGACCAAAATACAGTCCTTGCCGGTGATGGAAATGCCCTGGAAATATTCATTCTTTGTGGATGTGACCTTTGAAAAATATAAGCACTTCCATAAGGCAAAGGCCCTCTTGGAAATTATGGCGGAAGAATTTAAAGTATTGGGAGAATATAAAAAAGCCAACATGTATGATTACGGCAAATAGATTGAACACGGTGGAAGAATACTACTTCTCCAAGAAACTAAGGGAAGTAAGGGAACTAATGGCCGCTGGCAGGCCCATTATCAATATGGGGATAGGGAGTCCGGACCTCGCGCCGTCCCAGGAGGTGTTGGATGCCGTAACGGAAGCCATATCCCATGATGGGGCCCATCAATACCAAAGTTATCAGGGCCTGCCCGAACTCCGGGAGTCGTTCGCCTCTTTTTATAGGAAGCGTTTTAATGTGTCCATTAATTTCCAGACCGAGGTGTTGCCCTTAATGGGGTCCAAGGAAGGAATAATGCATATCAGTATGGCCTTTCTAAATAGAGGCGATGAGGTGCTGATTCCCAATCCGGGATATCCCACCTATACCTCGGTGACCAATCTGGTGGAAGCGGTGCCCAGGTATTATGACCTGACAGCGGATAACGGATGGTTTCCCGATCTGGAAGCCCTACAGGTTCAGGACCTTTCCAAGGTAAAGATGATGTGGACCGGTTATCCTCATATGCCAACGGGGGCCATAGCCTCCAAAGATCAGTTGCGAAAATTGGTGGATTTTGCCAGGAAGAACCATATTCTCTTGGTAAACGATAACCCATATAGCTTGGTGCTCAATGGCGATCCTAGTAGTATTTTGGAGGTAGGGGGAGCAATGGAAGTAGCCTTGGAACTAAACTCCCTTAGCAAGAGCTTTAATATGGCCGGGTGGCGGGTAGGAATGGTGTTGGGCAATGCCGCCCATATCGATGCTATTTTAAAAGTGAAGAGCAATATGGATTCGGGAATGTTCTACGGCATCCAGAAAGGGGCGATCGCGGCCCTTAAAAGCGGAGCTTCCTGGTTTAATGGGTTAAACGAGGTATATAACGAGCGCAGGGAATTAATGTATGCCCTGGCCGATAAGTTGAACTGTGTGTACGATAGAAATGCCGTTGGTATGTTCGTCTGGGCCAAACTTCCCCCGGGAATCTCCTCGGCGGAAAAGTTTATAGACGGGGTGCTGTACGAAAAAAACATCTTTATCGCCCCCGGGACTATTTTTGGGAGCAATGGGGAAGGGTATATCCGATTCTCCCTATGTGTAACGGCCGATAAGATCAAGGAGGCCATAGGAAGATTTTGAAATTGTAATGGACTGTCTTAATTTGTAATCGATTTTAGGTATACTAGTTATGAACGTATTTGTAATCGGAATAGGATTAATAGGGGGCTCTATGGCCAGGGACATCAAGCGGGTAGATCCCGATGCCCGGATTTTTGGTATCGATACCAATGAAAGACATTTGGACGAGGCCCTCTCCCTTTCATTGATCGATGTAAAATCGGATTATACGGGCCTCCATGAGGCGGATATGGTAATCGTTAGTATTCCGGTCGATGTAATGGTAAAGGAATTGCCCCTTATTTTAAATGCAATTAATGAGCATGCGGTAGTTTTTGATGCGGGTTCCACCAAGTCATTGATCTGTAAAACGGTCGAAAATCACCCCAATAGGCGTAATTTTTTAGCCTGTCATCCCATAGCGGGGACCGAGTTTTCGGGACCCTCCGCCGCAATTGAAGGGTTGTACCAAGGGAAGACCAACATCATATGCGAGATCGAAAAAACGGCCTTCAAATTGCAGGAACGGGCATTGGAACTGTTCCGGAAGTTGGGCATGCGCATAAGATATATGAATCCGGAGGCCCATGACAAGCACATTGCCTATGTGTCCCATTTATCACATATCAGCTCCTTTATGTTAGGAAAGACGGTTATAGATAAAGAGCGAAATGAACGTGATATTTTTGACATGGCAGGGAGCGGTTTTGAAAGTACCGTACGTTTGGCCAAGAGCTCCCCGGCCATGTGGACCCCTATCTTCCAACAGAACAAAGAGAACGTGATCGAGACCTTGGGGGAATATATAGGGAATCTGCAACTCTTTAAACAAATGCTGGAAGCAGATGATTATAACGGCATTTATGAGGAGATGTTCAATACCAATAAAATAAAGGAAATATTAAACGGAATACCACTAAATAAAAAAGTATAGTAATGGAAAATTCAAAACAAATGAGAACATGGTTGGACGATATGAAATTGGACCACCCATTGGTGATTGCCGGACCCTGCAGTGCGGAAACGGAAGAGCAGGTTATGCGGATCGCCAATGAATTGAAGGATACCGATGTAAACTATTACAGGGCGGGGATATGGAAACCCAGAACGCGTCCCGGAATGTTCGAAGGAGTGGGTGCCCTGGGACTGAAGTGGTTACAGAACGTTAAAAAGGAAACCGGGATGAAGACCGCTACCGAAGTGGCCAATAGGGCCCATGTGGAATTGGCCCTGGAGCACGATGTAGACTTGCTATGGATCGGCGCCCGATCTACGGTAAGCCCCTTTATCGTACAGGAAATAGCGGATGCCCTGGAAGGTACGGATAAAATAATTTTGATCAAGAACCCGGTTAACCCAGATCTGGCCCTATGGTTAGGTGCCGTGGAACGTTTATATACTGCAAATATCAAGAATTTAGGGGTTATCCATAGGGGGTTTTCTACTTATGAAAAATCGAAATACAGAAATATCCCGGAATGGCAGATGGCCATAGAACTTCAGACAAAGTTTCCCGATCTGCCCATAATCAACGACCCTTCCCATATTACCGGTAATAGGGATATGATCTTTGATGTTTCACAGACCGCGCTGGACCTGAATTTTGATGGTCTGATGATCGAAACACATTATGATCCCGACAATGCTTGGAGCGATGCCGCCCAACAGGTTACCCCGGCCAAATTGGTACAGATCATGAGGGACCTTAAGATTAGGAAGGAAACCAATGAGGAAATGGAATATAACAATAAATTGAGCAACCTTAGGGCGCAAATAGATGTCATTGATAACCAGATGATCGATATTCTTGGGAAAAGGATGAAAGTCTCCGACAGTATCGGGGCCCTGAAAAAGCAAAAGAACGTTGCCGTTTTACAGAGTAACAGATGGAACGCCATTTTAGGGAATATGATCTTGGAAGGTGAGGCCCGGGGCCTTAGCGAGGAATTTGTCCTGAAAATGTTCAAGGCGATCCACCAGGAGTCGATCAACCATCAGGAAAAGGTTATTAAATCATAAGTTCCTAAATGCTATAAATAAAAACCCGCTATATGCGGGTTTTTATTTATAGGCATAAGGCATAAGGCCCTGCATCATTCAAAAAGTTAATTCTTTTTTAAAGGAAGTGTAACAAAAGTACTTTTATGGCATCTTTAGTTAAGAGTTAAGAGTTAAGAGTTAAGAGTTAAGAGTTAAGAGTTAAGAGTTGGGTCTGCTATGAAAAGTAATTTTAGCTATTATTCGGAAAAATTCAATTTGCATAAAATTCAATATACTGATCTTTAGTTATTCATAGTATTAGTGGAAATCCGATTTATTGCCTCTTTTACTCTTTAGCTCTTTGACTTGAGTTTTCGGAGCAAACTCAAAATTAAAAAGGAATAATAACGACCCAAAAACCTTTTTCGGGGAAGGGGGACAAAATGAGGATAACATGAAAATAGGAAATTTGTTTGCATTTGTAATGTTGATGGGAACCGCTACAGCTTTTTCCCAACGTATCGTAGAAAAGAACGTGGGCGACTTCAAGGAGGTCAAGGTATACGATCTAATCGAGGTAAACCTTATCAAATCCGACGAAAACAAGGTATTGGTGAAGGGAGACAATGTAGACGACATACAGATCGTCAATAAGAATGGCACCCTTAAGATAAAAATGGTTTTGGATAAAATATTTCATGGAGAAAACACCTTTGTAGAGGTCTATTTTAAGGAAATAAAATTGATAGATGGGAACGAAGGGGCCAGAATTACGGTAAACGAGACCCTATCACAGGAAGCTTTGGAATTGAAGACCCAGGAAGGGGCTTCCATTAAAGTAGGTCTCGATGTTGACCAACTCACTGTAAGATCGGTTACGGGGGGGATCGTGGAGGCTTCGGGAAAGGCCAAAAGAACAATAGTGGTGCTGAACACGGGAGGCATTTTTGAAGGAAAGCCCTTGAGGAGCAAGGCAGCGAGTATCAAGATTACCGCTGCGGGCAATGCCGAGGTCTTTGCTTCGGAAAAGGTAGATATAAATATAAAGGCCGGCGGGGATGTCGTTGTCTATGGCAATCCGCAGGAAGTCAATAAAAATACTTTTGCCGGGGGAAGGGTAAAAGTAATGGATTAGGGGAAGGAGTTTTTTAAGAGAACTTGGGGTTCGTTATATAGCGCAGATCGGGAGGGGTTTATAAAAGTAAAGTTGTTTCTTTGTAAAATAAAAGATCAACGCTCAAATGCAGGGAACCGTTTATAAATCTACAGGTAGCTGGTACAGTGTAAAGTCCGAAGACGGAACCTTCTATGAATGTAGGATCAAAGGGAAATTTAGGATCAAGGGAATTAAGAGCACCAATCCGGTATCGGTGGGCGATGTGGTCCGGTTCGAGCTCGAGAATACCGATGGAAGGGTACAGGGAGTAATTACCGAAATAGGGGACCGGAAGAATTATATTATCCGGAAATCGGTAAATCTTTCCAAGCAGACCCATATTATAGCCGCTAACCTAGATCAGGTCTTTCTGATCATCACCCTGAACAACCCTACCACTTTTACGAATTTTATAGACCGGTTCCTGGTCACCGCGGAAGCATACCATATTCCGGCCATATTGCTGTTCAATAAAATAGATACCTATAGCGAAGAGGAATTGGCGGAGATAAAATATCTGGCCGCCCTATATCGGGACATCGGGTATGCCTGTTTGGGCATATCGGCCATTACCGGAAAAAATGTGGACCAGGTCAAACAATTGATGCACGGGAAGACTAGTATGTTCTCCGGGCATTCCGGAGTTGGGAAATCCACCTTGGTCAATACCATAGAACCTCAGTTGGATCTAAAGACCAAGGATATATCCGCCCAGCACTTGCAAGGGCAACATACCACAACTTTTGCGGAAATGTTCGATCTAGGGTTCGGGGCCAGGATTATCGATACGCCCGGGATCAAGGGATTTGGTATCGTGGATATGGAAAAAGAGGAAATAGGGGATTATTTCCCAGAATTCTTCAAATTAAAATCCGAATGTAAATTCAATAATTGCCTGCATTTGGACGAGCCGAACTGTGCGGTAAAGACGGCCTTAGATCAGGATAGGATTGCCTGGAGCAGATATAGGAGCTATGTGCAGATGGTTACCGGGGAGCAAGAAAATTACAGAACGGATATATACGGGGAAAAACAATGAGGGCAATAATACAAAGGGTATCCCAAGCCAGTGTGGTCGTGGAAGGGCAATTGATTTCCGAAATCCCGAACGGCATATTGGTTTTTTTGGGAATAGAAGAGGCCGATGGGGAGGAGGATATTGTTTGGCTTTCCAAGAAAATAATGAACTTACGGATCTTTAATGACGGGGAAGGGGTGATGAACCGATCCCTATTACAGGAAAATGGAGAGGTCATAGTGGTAAGCCAGTTTACATTACATGCCGCTATCAAGAAAGGAAATAGGCCCAGTTATATAAAAGCCGCAAGGCCCGAAACGGCCATTCCCCTATATGAATATTTTGTCCAACAAATGGAACTCGACCTAGGCAAAAAAGTGGGGACGGGGATTTTTGGGGCGGATATGAAGGTTTCCCTCATTAATGATGG
>DATGQM010000140.1:0-3882 GCA_035304205.1 Arenibacter sp.
GGCCACCAATGCCGACCTGATCCTTCCTATAAATTTCCCGGATGCCTATGAGGTATCCGATCCCTACCGAGCAGCATACGTGAGCTTAAAGGATATGCGCTTATGGAACCAGACACCCTCCAACCCCAAAGTATTGGAAGACAACAAAATAAATTTCAGCCTTACCCTGCACGACCTAAAATCCCCTTCCGATTTTAAGGGCAAAATCGCCAAGGCCATAGAATATGGACTCTCCAAGACCATGGCCCTGAAAGCCCTTACAACGGTACCCGCCAAGATCCTGGGGAAATCCAACCTCATCGGATCGTTACAGGTAGGGAGCCTGGCCAACTTCCTGATCGCTTCCGGGGATATTTTCGATAAAGAGACCATCCTCTTCGAAAATTGGGTGCAAGGGCAGCCGCATATCATCAATAACAAGGACCTTGTGGATATTCGGGGAAATTATGAGTTGACGGCCGGGGACAGTAATTACGAATTATCCATAAGCGGGGAATATGGAAAACCAAAATCGGAAATCAAGGTAGCGGGAGAAAAGCTAAGTTCCAAAATAAATATCGACCACAATTGGGTCTCTCTTAGTTTTCATAATAAGGAAGGGGATAAAATTTTCAGGATGACCGGAAAATTAGCTGCCGATTCCGATAAAATCTCCGGAAAATTGGTCTTGCCCGAGGGTAGGGAATCTACCTTCCTAGCTACCAGGACCGCTGCCCATACAGAAAAGCAGGAAAAGGATGGGGCCGGCGAAAAACCGATCGCAATGCCCATAAGCTTTCCCAATATAGGCTATGGCTACGATACCAGGCCCAAACAAGAAACCCTCCTCTTTAAAAATGCCACCGTATGGACTAGTGAGGAGGCGGGTATATTAGAGGAAACTGACGTACTTATAAAAAATGGTAAAATTACCAAGATCGGTAAAAACCTCAGTACAGGTGGGGCAACGGTAGTAGATGCCACGGGAAAACACCTTACGGCGGGCATCATTGATGAGCATACCCATATTGCCGCCCTCGCCATTAATGAAGGGGGGCAGAATTCCTCTGCCGAGGTAAGGATGGAAGATGTAATAGACCCCGAAGACATAGCAATATACAGAAATCTGGCCGGCGGGGTAACCTCCGCACAGCTTTTGCACGGATCGGCGAACCCTATCGGGGGACAGTCGGCCATCCTTAAATTAAAATGGGGCGGCAGTGCCAAGGACATGATCTACGACAACTCCCCCAAGTTTATAAAATTTGCGCTGGGCGAAAACGTAAAGCAGTCCAACTGGGGAAATTCCAACCGCTTTCCACAGACCAGAATGGGGGTAGAACAAATGTTCATCAATTATTTTCAGCGCGCCAAGGAATACGATCTAAAGAAAAAAAGCGGGGAAGTCTTTAGGTATGATGAGGAAATGGAAATCCTTGCCGAAATACTGAACGGGGAGCGATTCATAAGTTGCCATTCCTATGTGCAGAGCGAAATAAACATGCTCATGAAAGTAGCGGAAAAATTTGATTTCAGGATCAATACCTTTACCCATATCCTCGAGGGCTATAAAGTAGCCGATAAGATGTTGGAACATGGGGTGGGCGCCTCCACCTTTAGCGATTGGTGGGCCTATAAATATGAAGTTAACGACGCTATCCCCTACAATGCGGCCATTATGCAAAGTCAAGGTATCACCGTAGCCATTAATAGCGACGATGCGGAAATGTCCCGTAGGCTCAACCAAGAAGCCGCCAAGACCGTAAAATATGGGGGCATGACCGAGTTAGAGGCTTGGAAGATGGTAACGATCAATCCCGCAAAACTCCTTCACTTGGACGATCGGGTAGGCAGTATAAAGGAGGGCAAGGATGCCGATGTTGTGCTATGGAACGGCAACCCCCTATCCGTATACTCCAAACCTGAAAAAACTTTGATCGAGGGAATAATTTATTTTGACCTGGAGACAGACAGACAACAACGGCAGGCCATACAGCGTGAAAAGGCCCATTTGATCAACCTCATGTTGAAGGAAAAAGACAAAGGGAACGCCACCCAGGAACCCAAAAAGGGAGATAAGGAAGAATTTCATTGCGATAGCCTGTAAAATATAAGAAGATGAAAAAAAATTTAATCACCTTAGCAAATATCCTGTTGTTCTGCATTACCACCAATTTTGCACAACAAACCCCCGCCCCGGTCCAGACCACCGCCATAACTATTGAAGGTGCCGTTGCCCATTTGGGGAACGGGGAAGTCATTGAGAACTCCCTGATCATGTTCGAAAATGGAAAACTCTCCTTTGTAGGCGATGCGAAAGCCAAGATAGCCCGCAAAGGCACTGTAATCGATGCTACGGGAAAACATGTTTATCCGGGGTTTATCGTTGCCTGCACTTCCTTGGGGCTGGTAGAAGTAGATGCGGTGAGGGCCACGAACGACCAGGAAGAAATGGGGGAAATGATCCCGCACATACGAAGCTTGGTCGCCTATAATGCGGAATCCAAGGTAGTGGAGAGCATGCGTCCAAACGGGGTACTACTAGGGCAAATATCCCCTAAGGGGGGAGCCATTTCCGGAACATCGTCCTTAGTGCAATTTGACGCCTGGAACTGGGAAGATGCCGTAATTAAAGAAGATGACGGCATTCATCTAACCTGGCCGAACAGTTTTAAACAAGGCCGTTGGTGGATGGGCGAAGATCGGGGCTACAGACCCAATCAGGATTATCCAAAGGAAATAGAAAAGATAATAGGTTTTTTAAAAAATGCCTCCACCTACGGGAAAAGTTCACCCTTGGAGAACAACCCCGTCTATGCCGCCACTCGGGGCCTGTTCGACGGTTCCCAAAGATTATATGTATATGCGGATGGGGAAAAGGAGATTATGGACGCCGTTACCTATACCAAAGATCTTGGGATATCACGGGTAGTGCTGGTAGGCGGTTATGATGCCCATAAGGTCACCGATTTCTTAAAGCAACACCAGATCCCCGTCTTGGTAAGGGCTCCGCACAATTTGCCGAAGGCGGAGGACGATGATTATGACCTGCCCTATAAACTTCCCAAACTATTGGCCGAGGCCGGTCTCCTCGTGGCCATACAGAATATGAACGAGGCCAATTTCCAGAACAGGAACCTGCCCTTCTATGCCGGACAATTGGTACAGCAAGGCCTATCCAAGGAAAAGGCCCTGCAAATGATTACGGAAAACCCGGCCAAAATATTGGGGATAGATAGGAATTATGGAACCTTGGAAGTTGGCAAAAGTGCCACCCTATTTATATCCGGGGGTGATGCCCTGGATATGCGGACCAACCAATTGGAGCGCGCTTTTATCGATGGCAGGGATATTTCCTTGGAAACCCATCAGACCGAACTATGGAAAAGATATATGGGCAAGTATAGCGGTAAATAGCCTTATTTTTGTACCCATGGACTATATTAAAGAAATCAGCAGCATTCAAAATCCATTGGTAAGGCAAATGCTGTTACTAAAGGAGAAATCACGGGAGCGCAATAAAAATAGACTCTTTGTTATCGAGGGAATCAAGGAACTAGAGCTTGCCATTAAAGGAAATTATACGGTAAGGACCTTACTTTATTACCCCAAATTGGTCGCCCAAGAGTGGGTCCTGGAACAGGCAAAAAACCTCTCCCCCACCCCCGATGTCATAGAAATCTCCAAGGAAATCTTTGAAAAATTGGCCTATAGGGAAACCACAGGGGGTATTTTGGCCCTTGCGGTCAGTAAGGAACATAGCTTGGATAAATTGAGCTTAAAAAACAAAAAACCCTTGATCTTGGTAGCCGAGGCCCCTGAAAAACCGGGAAATATAGGTGCCCTGCTCCGTACAGCGGATGCCGCCGCATTGGACGCCGTAATCATAGCCAATGCCAAAAG
>DATGQM010000141.1:0-7335 GCA_035304205.1 Arenibacter sp.
TCCAGGAAGGGTTTGGTAATATATACCGAAGAAGAACCGGTGACGGAAAAAACCGTTAGAATAAGGATCAATTGCAAATTGGAGGAGATGCCCCAGCGTTCTTTTAATTTCTTCATATATCTATTAAAATCGCAGGCAAAGATATACTTTTAAATGCGGGGAACAAAAGGACCCAAACGCTGATTATATTTACGCTGGAAATAGATAAAATAGTTATAGAGCTTGTAGTTCACCTCATAACCATAATCGATATTGGGATCGTAATCTATCCGCAGTTCATATAGGCTAGGATTGTAGGTAAAAGGTTGGGAGACCCTGGAGTTCCATTCCACCACATAGATATGGTTCCTGTTTTCCAAATAGGACTGGGAATGGTAGCCTTCCGGTTTGGCGACACTCTGTAGCCAAAAATCGAACCCCGGCTCGATGATGATGATCTGATATTCGGTCTTTTCGTCCGCAATGGTGATGGTATCCCCTTTGGTTTGGGCAAAGGCCGCTTTTTCCTCGTCCGATACTGCAATAGCTTGCTGGGCACCCCCACAACCCATCAAGGTAATGATGAGTATTAAAATCAAAATTCCTAGGGACGTTACAACTGTTTTCATACCCTTAAAGTACAAAAAAAAATTCGTTTTTCAATACTAACATCTAACCAACTACTTTAAAAAATCCTTGGGATCGGGGTGTTTCCAGGGTGCCCTATATTCGCGCTGTAATAGGGCAGTGGCCTCCGTATCGTTCACGACCACTATGTTCTTGGGGTCGTAGATCAACGGTCTTCCCGTGGCCATCGCCAAATTGGCCATGATACAACTGGCGGTGGAGATATGCCCTTCCCGGATATCGGCAATGGGCAGGGTATTTTTATCAATGGCCGCCAGGAAGTCCAGCATATGGAGCCTTGTGGCAGGTGCCGCATTTAATTCGATATCTTTCTCGCTAAGGTCTTCGGGGTATTTTTCCTTTTCGTACACCACATCCCCATGTATTTTTTTCCCTTCGCCATAAGGGACAAAATCGTATTTCATAGTGCTACCCATCAGGGTTCCCTTCTCCCCATAGAGTTTAAAGGACCATGGATATTCGGGGTCCGCCGGACTCCCCCATGATCGATGTTGCCATACACAATTAAGGTCCCCAAATTCGAAGATCGCGGTCTGTGTATCCGCTATATTGGATTTGCCTTCCTTTTGTACATAAATGCCCCCGCTGGAGCTGATCTGTTTTGGCCAGTCCAACGCCAGCATCCATCGGACGGTATCCAGCATATGCACGCACATATCGCCCATAATACCATTTCCATATTCCATGAAGGTGCGCCACCATCTGGTATGCGGCGATCCGTCATACGGCCTTAACGGTGCGGGTCCCGTCCACATTTCATAATCCAGGTAATCGGGCACGGCCTGTACAGGTGGATTTCCATTGGCACGCATATGGTAGTAACAGCACATTTCTACATGGGATACCTTTCCCAATAGGCCGGCATCTACAATATTCTTTTTGGCATCGATAAGGTGGGGGGTACTTTTGCGCTGCGTACCCACTTGTACCACTTTATTGTATTTCCGGGCAGCGGCCAACATGGCTTCCCCTTCCACAACATCTACACTTATCGGTTTTTGCACATATACGTGCGCCCCGGATTTCAGTGCCTCTATGGTCTGTAGGGCGTGCCAATGGTCCGGGGTTCCTATGATCACGATGTCCAGATCTTTTTCCGCTAGCATTTTCCGATAGTCCCTATAGAGTCGGGGCGAATTGCCGGATTTCTGCCGTTGTTTTATTAGGGCGGCGGCTTCGGTAAGCAGTTTATGGTCTACATCGCAAATGGAGATCACTTCCACCGGAGCCACTTGCATAAGCCTAAAAAGGTCGCTCTTCCCATACCAGCCCGTACCTATTAGGCCCACTCGCCATGGTTTGGTCCGCTGCATCAGTTCGATGCCATAGGCCCCAAAGGAGGAGAGGACCATGGCGGCAGTGGCCCCCTTTAAAAAATGTCTTCGGTGAATGTTAATGGTTTTCATGTCCGGTAGATATTTATTTCTTAAATGTAAGACAAATTTGGGATACAGTATAGAGTATTGAGTATTGAGATGTGAGTATTGAGATGTGAGTATTGAGTATTGAGTATTGAGTATTGAGATGTCAAAGAGAGAAAAAATCGTTCCCCCTCCTTGGGAGGGGGTTAAGGGGAGGACTTTTGTTAGTATTGGGTTATGTGTGACCTTGTTAAATTGGATACGTTCAAAAAATTTAAGATTAATTGTCTAGCCAAAATAATGCTACATTTTTCCGATTTACGTACATTTATAGTACACATACGCGTTTTTTGGCTTGTTGGCATTAAAAATTTGAGCGTACTTTTTTATCAAACCATCACATTATGAGCTATATATCAGAAAATGTAATCCCCGGAAATTATGGGAAGATTTTTGGAACGGATGCCAATAAAAAGGAAGATCTAATGAGGATCAAGCAATATTTGTTGCAGATCGATGGTATAAAAGAGGTTATTTTCAATGATGTTTTTCCGAAGGAATTTACCGTTCATACCACCAAGGTAGTCCATATATCCGAAATCGAAAAGAAGATAAGCGCATTGGGTTTCCATGCGGTACCCAAAAGCTTTTTCCCCCTCTAAAATTTTAGATCGAAATTCGAGATTACTCCGATAAATCGACCCCTTATTTAATTTCATCCAGTAAATTGGCCACCAAAGCGGTCCAGCCAGTTTGGTGGGAGGCCCCGGCACCCCTTCCGTTATCCCCATGGAAGTATTCATAAAAGAGCACCAGGTCCTTAAAATAAGGGTCCCTGTATTTTTCTTGGTGCAATTGGTGTATGGGTCTATTGCCGTCCAAGTCCTTTTCAAAGAGCTTGATCAATCGGTCGCCTATTTGACAACTGATATCCTTTAGGTTCATCTTGTTTCCGCTTCCGTACGGGTAATCGAAAGTAAGTTTATCCCCAAAATAATCATGATATTCCTTAAATGAATCGAGGAACAAATAATTCATGGGCATCCAAATGGGCCCCCGCCAATTGGAATTGCCCCCAAAAAGTCGGATCGAGGATTCCGCCGGCTCATAATTGATACCGTAATTAACGCCCTCTATAAGGATGTTATAGGGGGTTTCGTGTATCTTGGACAAGGACCTGATACCGTAGGGGGAGAGGAATTCCTTCTCGTTCAACATACTGTCCATCAATATTTTCATGCGTTCCTTGGGAACCAGTGAGAGGAGTACGTCCTGACCTTCCGTATATTCTTCCATCACCTGATATTTCGCGGTGTCTATACGGTGTTTACGAAACCATTCGATACTTCTCCTAAACCGTGGAAGTTTTTCCAAGTATTCCTTTTTTATGTTCAGGACAGCCGCTAGGGACAACAGGCCGGATATAGACCTCACCTTGATCAGGAACGATTCCCCATTGGGCAATATCAGGTTATCGTAAAAAAATCCGTCATTTTCGTCCCATGAGCCGTTATAGCCTTGTTTTATGGAATTTAAAGCTTCTGCAATAAAGACAAAATGCCCAAAGTATTTCATGGTCATATCCTCAAAGGACTCGTCTTCCAATGAGATTTCCAGGGCCATTTCCAACATATTAAGACAATATAGCGCCATCCAGGAGGTGCCGTCCACCTGTTCCAGGGTACCGCCGCCGGGGACACCGTTGCTCCGGTCGAAAACCCCAATATTATCCAATCCAAGAAACCCGCCCTCAAAAACATTATTTTCCGCTTTATCGACACGATTGACCCACCAGGTGAAATTTAATGCCAGCTTATTGAACATCCGTTTTAAAAATTGGATATCCCCTTTCCCCGTCCTCTTTTTTTCGATTTGGAACACCTGTAGGGAGGCCCATGCCTGTACCGGTGGGTTAACATCGCTAAAATTCCATTCGTAGGCCGGGATCTGTCCACTGGGCGACATATACCATTCCTTGGTAAACAAAAGTAATTGTTCCTTGGCAAAATTGGAATCTACGAGTGCTAGGGCAACGCAATGAAAGGCGGTGTCCCATGCGGCAAACCAAGGATATTCCCATTTATCGGGCATAGAGAGTATATCGTGGATCCTTAGGGTTTGCCATGGATGGTTCCTGCCGTATAATCGCTTCGCCGAAGGTGGCATATCCTTTAAATCGCCCTGTAGCCATTGCTCCACCTCGTAGTTGTAATATTGCTTGGACCAAAGGAGCCCGGCAACTGCCTGTCTCTGTATTTCCAGGGCCTCTCGCCCCGAATTTTTAAAAGTGGCTTTCAAAAATTCTTGGGACTCCGCTCTTCTCTTGGAGAAAAGGGTATCGAAACTTTCATCAAAAGGAGTATCCCGAGCGCTATCGGTCAGCCTTAAATTAATGGTCCTGGTTTCCCCGGCCCCCAATTCCATGTGGTACATAGGCGAAAATTTGGTGCCCTCTTGTTTCTTTTCCGCTATTGAAAAATCGTTATTGATCACTGCGTCATGGAAAAGGTCTTTCTTATAGGGATGGTCATTTTCCTGGGCATAGATCTTTTCCATATTGGTCTCGTTCTCCGTAAAGAGCAACTTGGACGCTTCCTCAAAATATAGCTTGTACTGCCCTACATAGATGTGGTCTATGGATACAAAGGGCTTCCCCTTGTCCTGTTCCTTTTTTATGATCGGTTTTTCGGGCATTCCGACAAAGCTCCAAAAATTCCGTATCCACAGAGTGGGCAATAAATAAAGGGGAGCAGGTTTGGAACTTCTATTGCTGACCGTTATTTTTATAAGGATATCCTGGGGATCTGCCTTGGCATATTCGGTTACCACATCGAAATATGCATTGTTGTCGAAGATGCCGGTATCCAAAATTTCATATTCCAGATCCCGTTTACCGCGCTTATTGTTCTCGTTCACCAGATCTGTATAGGGGAATTCATTTTGGGGATACTTGTAAAGATGCTTCATATAGGAGTGGGTGGGGGTATTCTCCAGATAATAGTAGAGCTCCTTTACGTCCTCCCCATGATTGCCCTGGGGGCCGGTCAACCCAAAAAGCCGCTCCTTTAAAATACCGTCCTTCCCGTTCCATAGGGAGATTCCGAAGCATATATTGCAATATCGGTCGGAAATACCGGCAATACCGTCCTCGCCCCATCTGTACGTCCGGCTGCGGGCGTCATCATGGGAGAAGTAGTTCCAGGCATCCCCGTTCGGACTATAATCTTCCCGTACCGTTCCCCATTGGCGCTCACTAAGATAGGGCCCCCATTTATGCCAATCCTTAATTTTATTAAGGTTCTCCTCCAAGCGTTTTTCTTCCTGTATTGATGACATAATCGGATGTGGTATTGACCGTTAATACTAATTGGAACAACAAACTATGCCCCATATGCTAATATAGTGGTTTTAATGGTGTTTATGCAAGACGAGGATGTGGGAGTTTTTTTTAACCATGACTCCCTACTCTCCATAAAAAACCATACAACACTATAGTCTTTCCTCTTTTTTTTTCCTTTTTCTTCTTTTGCCCAATGCCTAGTGCTTAATATCTTCCCTGGACTTTTGCCCATATTGGTGATATTTAATAAAATAGTGGATTAAATTAAAATGTACATTGTACGTTTCCCAATTAATACTTACCTTGACTGCTTGTATTATTCAAATTGATTTTGTTGAGTTACCGGGATTCGAATTAATTTAACCTTTAGATATGAAGAACAATAAAAATGCTAAAAAATCCAGCACTGGTATAAACAGTAGAAGGGATTTTTGTAAGAGCAGTGCTTTGGCAACAGGTGCATTGATCTTACCTACCATGCAAATGAGTGCCATGGTGAACGTTGCCAATGATAAAAAGCTGAAAATTGCCCTGATCGGTTGCGGTGGACGTGGAACCGGCGCTGCCAGTCATGCTTTACATGCCGACCCCAATGTAGAATTGGTGGCGATGGCCGATGCTTTTGAAGATCGGTTACAGGAGAGCTTGATAAACCTGCAAAAAGAATTTCCGGGTACGCAGCGGATAAATGTTCCCGCAAAGAATCAATTTGTTGGTTTTGACGGGGCAGAAAAGGCGATGGACCTGGCAGATGTAATTATCCTGGCGACCCCTCCGGGCTTTAGGCCCCAACACTTTGAATATGCCGTGAATTCAGGGAAGCACGTTTTCATGGAAAAACCCGTAGCGACCGATGTACCTGGTGTACGCAAGGTCTTGGCGGCGGCAAAAGTGGCCAGGGACAAAAAATTGAACGTGGTGGTGGGACTTCAGCGCCATTACCAGGACAATTATTTGATGGGCCTAAAGCATATCAAGGACAATAAGATCGGAAAAATCGTATCCGGACAGGTATATTGGAACAGCTCGGGAGTCTGGGTAAGGGAAAGACAGCCTGGACAGTCGGAACTGGAGTACCAAATGCGGAACTGGTATTATTTTAATTGGTTGTGCGGGGACCATATCCTGGAGCAGCATATACATAATATAGACGTTGCCAATTGGTTTATCGGGGAATACCCTATTTCCGCCCAAGGAATGGGGGGAAGACAGGTAAGGACCGGAAAAGATCACGGGGAGATCTTCGACCATCACTTTGTGGAATATACCTATCCCAGCGGAGCCGTTATTGCCAGTCAATGCCGTCATATGCCCGAAACGATGAGCAGGGTGGCCGAGACCTTCCAAGGAACGAAGGGAACCATAGAGACCTATGGGGACAATACCTTTATCAAGGATTATAACGGGGGTGAAATTTTTACCCATCGTGGAAAGGACGATCCGAATCCCTATCAGGTAGAGCATGTGAAATTATTTAAATCCATAAGGAACAAAGAGGTCATTGCCGATGCGGAGAATGGGGCGATGAGCACAATGAGTGCCATAATCGGACGTATGGCCACTTATTCGGGACAAGTCATCAAGTGGGACGAGGCCATGGGTTCCAATATAGACCTGGCCCCCGATAACATGACCTGGGATACGCCAGCACCGGTCCAGCCCAATGCGGACGGTTACTACAACATCCCCATCCCTGGGAAAACAGTGGTGATTTAACCGGTTAGATCTATAAAATGAAAAATCCCGATTCTCCTTAGAATCGGGATTTTTTGTTGTTTTTAACTAATTGGAAATACTTATTCCTTTATTTTGGTATAGGGAATTCTCATTTTTATCTCCCAAGTACCTGAATCATTTATTTTAATACCCCATCGGATATAAGCATTATTACTAATTTCTCCTGTATTTGGACCAATATCGGGCGTCCAATCCTTTGGACCATTATCTGCTTGAAAGGCAGCGGTGTCTACCGTAAAGGCATCATCCGTAGTAAGGTAATACATTAAA
>DATGQM010000142.1:0-4688 GCA_035304205.1 Arenibacter sp.
GTCCCTGTTCCCATCCGAAACCTGCCTTCATAGCATCGTCTATCTTGTACAGTTCATCGCTGATCTCTGGGATCCTGTGGGAAACGTATGCGAATAATGCCGCAAAGTTCTTTCTATAAAATTCCCCCGCCTTGTCATTTCCCGCTACCAGGACCTTAAATCGGTCTACCACTTTATCTATAGTCTTGGTACCTTCCAAGGTCGAGAAATTGGCCTTTTTGTTGGATCGGTAATCCATGGTATTCAGGTCCAAGGTCAAGATTTCACTTGACCCATTCGCATTTTTCACCTTCTTGTAAAATCCTTGCTCGGTTTTGCTTCCTAACCACTTATGGGCTATCATGGTATCGATGAAGCCGGGTAATTTGAACATCTCATGGCGTTCATCGTCCGGGCAATTTTCATAGATGCCATTGGCCACATGCACCAAGGTATCCAGACCTACCACGTCTACCGTACGGAAAGTGGCAGATTTGGGCCTCCCTATAACGGGGCCGGTCAGTTTATCCACTTCCTCTACCGTCAGTCCAAGTTCGTTCACCATATGGAACAGGCTTTGTATACTAAAGATCCCGATCCTGTTCCCTATGAAGGCGGGAGTGTCCTTGGCCGTTACGGAGGTTTTGCCCAAAAATTGCTCCCCGTAACTGTTTAGGAATTCCAATACCTCAGGGGATGTTTTTGGTCCCGGGATAATTTCAAATAATTTTAGATATCGGGCAGGATTAAAGAAATGGGTGCCGCAGAAATGTTCCTGAAAATCTTCACTTCTTCCTTCGCTCATAAATTTTATGGGGATACCGGAAGTATTGGAGGTGATCAAGGTTCCTGGTTTTCTGTATTTCTCCAAGTTTTCGAACACCGCTTTTTTAATGTCCAAACGCTCTACGACCACTTCGATTATCCAATCTACCTGTCCAACTTTCTCGATGTCGTCCTCTAGGTTTCCGGTAGTTATGCGTTGGGCGAATTTTGGGTGATAAATAGGGGAGGGCTTGGATTTTAGGGCCGCCATCAGGGATTCGTTCACCAATCTGTTGCGCACTACCTTGTCATTTAGGCTTAGTCCGCCTGCTTTTTCCTTATCATTAAGCTCCCGGGGAACGATGTCCAATAACAATACCTCCACGCCAATATTGGCAAAATGGCAAGCAATACCGCTACCCATAATACCGGAGCCGATTACCGCTACCTTTTTAATATGCTTGTTCATCAATATAAATGTTAGTTCGTGATTAAATTATGAGTTTACTCCGAAAATTCAAGTTAAAAAGTTAAAAGTTAAAAAGTCAAAAACTTAGATTTTAATTATTATCTATACTACTTAAAATCAATATATTAAAAATATAGGCAAATTAAATTTTCTTATTGAATAAAATCTAAAACTACTTTTCAGGGTGGGCTCAATTAGTATTGAAAATCTTCTTTTCGGAAATCAACTGATTGATTATCCCGGTGACCTCAAAAAAGGCATTTAGTTTTTCTTCCGATACGTTGTTTCTTATGGCCTCGTTAAAATTAAGGACCACATCCTTGGAATCATTTCTTTTTTCCAGACCGAAATCCGTCAGATAGATCAATACCCCCCTGCCATCGCTGGGGTTGGGCTTTCTTTCGATCAGTCCCTTTTCTTCCATACTTTTTAAGATCCTGGACAAACTGGTGGCTTCCATCCCCATTTTAGGGCCCAATGCCGTTGACGGGGTTCCCGTTTTGGGGTCTATGCTCAGTAGGGTGAACCCCACGGCCATGGTGCTATCAAATTTCTTGGCCTCCTCATTGTATATTTTAGTTATGGCCTGCCATGTGGCCCGTAATGCATAATCTATAGTAACCTCTTTCATTTATTTAAAGTGCATAATTCCAAAGATACAAAAATTTTATTATGCATGCATAGTAAATAAAAAGAAAAAATAGGGGCTAAAAAAAACAGCCCCTATTAATTCATAGGGGCTGTTTTTTAGGAAATACATAGATCAATGCCCGTACATATCATTATATAACCGGATATATTTTTCCTTAACAACTTTTCGTTTTAATTTTAACGTTGGAGTGACATGGCCTTCCTCGATGCTCCAAACATCGGGAGTAAGTCTAAAATCCTTTACTTTCTCCCATTTGGCAAAACTTTCATTGGCCTGGTCCACTTCTTCCTGGAAACGTTCCAATACCTGCTCATTGGTGATCAACTTATTATTGTCGGCAAATTCCAGATTGCGCATTTTGGCCCAGTTCCGCACAAAATTAAAATCGGGCTGAATCAGGGCTGCGGGCATTTTCTCCCCTTCGCCAACGATCATGACCTGTTCTATAAAGCGCGATTGTTTAAACCTATTCTCCAATAATTGAGGCGCAACGTATTTGCCGCCAGAGGTTTTGAACATTTCTTTTTTCCTGTCCGTTATCTTTAGGAATCCGTCCGCATCCATTTCCCCTATATCGCCGGTATAAAAATAACCGTCCTTTAATACCTCGTCCGTTTTTTCGGTATCCTTATAATAACCTATCATTACCTGCGGCCCTTTTACACAGATTTCACCGTCCTCGGCAATCTTTACCTCGGTACGGTCTATTAATTTACCTACGGTCCCGATCTTAAAACCACCATTCCTAAAATCGTTGACCGCAACCACCGGAGAGGTTTCTGTTAGTCCATAGCCTTCCATGAGTCCAAATTCTGCGGCATTGAATATTCGTGCCAATCGGGGCTGTAAGGCAGCACTTCCCGATGCAATTAGACTTAGGTTACCGCCCAATCCGGCCTTCCATTTACTAAAGATCAGCTTTCGTGCCAAGGCCAGTTGCTGCTCGTACCACCATCCGTTTTGTCCATAAGGTTCGTATTTTAGGCCCACTTTTACCGCCCAGAAGAACAACATTTTCTTGATACCGGTCAGTTGGGTCCCCTTGGCAATGATGGAATCGTACACTTTTTCCAGTACTCTGGGTACTGCGGTCATCACATAGGGCTCAACTTCTTTTATATTGTCGCTTATCTTATCCATGGACTCGGCGAAGTAAATGGTTACCCCCTTATATTGGTACAGGTACATAAGCATTCGTTCGTAGATATGGCATACCGGCAAAAAGCTCAAAGCCTTGGTTCCTCCGTCCAATATAGGGAGACGTTTGGAGCTTTCAAGGGCATTGCTGACAACATTGTCATGGCTCAACATAACTCCCTTGGGTCTGCCGGTCGTGCCGGAAGTATAGATAAGGGTAGCCAGATCATGGGCCTTCACAGCACGTTTGCGGTCTTCTACTTCTGCCTGGTTGGAAGTGTCCGCACCCAATTCCAGAATCTCGTCCCAGTTTTTACATTGATCTAATCGGTCGAAGGAATACACTTCCTTTAAATGGGGCGTGTTTTTCTTTACTGCCATCACCTTTCTGTAGACCTCATCACAGGAAACAAAGCAGTATTTGGCCTCGGAATGGTTAAGTACATATTCATAGTCGCTTTCCGAGATCGTAGGATATATGGGTACGTTCTGGGCCCCCAACTGCAATATCCCGATATCCATAATGTTCCATTCCGTTCTATTGGTCATGGATATTACTGCAATCTTATCATTGGGTCGGATCCCGATACGCAACAAGGCCCTGCTAACAGTATTCGCCTTGTCTATATACTCTTGGGTCGATGTAGCGATCCATTCCCCATTGTATTTGGTTACCAATGATTTTTTTAAATCGAATTTTTCTAGTTGATAGTAGGGAAAATCAAACAGGCGGGTGATCTCTTGCATAATTTATTTATGTAAACGTTTTGCCAAATTAAGAAAAGGGAACGGTATTTTAAAATGACATTCCCAAAAATGGGATAATTAGTTGACGATTTGGTGTTCAATGTGCCAAAATCAGTTACGAACTATCATTTATATTTTCACATAAACTATTAATTTATAGATTGTTATGTTATGATTGATGAATTGTAAATATATCTCTGGATCATTCATGTTTTTTTGTTGAATTTTGGATATCTACACTGTTTTAAACGATTAAAGGTTATTAATAATGTGAATCAAGGGTCGGAATATCAGATCAGCTATTTTTTCTTAAGCGAGAATCGTATATTCCTGAACTGCCTGTATTATCTTTAAGGGTGATTCCAATGTTGTTGGTATTAAATTATTGGTTATTTATCTAAGATTTATGTCCGGCTGACCGTAAATTGACTAAGTTCATTCCCTCAACCAAATATTAACCTATAAAATAAGAAAGATGAAAAATCTAATTGCAGCCCTTATAGTTTTCTTCGGTCTGTATTCATGTACGGAAAAATCCAAGATTCCCGTATATGCATGGACGGGGGGCCCCGGTAACGCCACCGATCAGGAATTATTGGCGACATTTAAGGATTATAAGGGGAAGGGAATAGACGGATTAATGTATAATGGCGGCCAGGATCCAGAAACCTACAAAAGGGTGGGTAAATTGGTGAAAGAGGCCGGAATGGAGTTCCATACCTGGATTCCGACCATGGTGCAAGGGGAAAATCCCAAATTACCACAGGAACTGTATGCGATCAATAGGAACGGGGAATCCGCCTTCGATAAACCGGCCTATGTTCCCTACTATAAATTCTTATGCCCCAATAAAGAGGGTACCCATCAGTTTTTGGCCGAATTATACGGCAATATTGCATCCGTGGAGGAAGTAGACGGAATCCATTTGGATTATATCCG
>DATGQM010000143.1:0-5521 GCA_035304205.1 Arenibacter sp.
GTTCTGCATGGCCTCCAACAAGTTTTTCACCTGTTGCGGGGATAACTGGTTTGGTCTTGGTTGTTGTTGTTCCCCTGAAGGGTCGTCCTCGTTAGGCTGTTTTTCCTTTTCCTCTTTTTTATCGCCTTCCCCTTCTTGGTCCTCCTCTTTCTTTTCGTCCCCTTTATCTCCTTTTTCTTCTTCTTGGTCTCCCTTATCGCCTTCGTCCCCGTCTTTCTTATCCTGATTTTGGTCCTGTTCTTCTTTTTTGTCCTCCTTGTCTTCGTCGTTCTTGTCCGGGTTGTTTTTTTCCTCCTCCTTTTGTTTTTCGAGCGTTTCCTTGGCCAGGGCGAGGTTGTATCTGGTTTCCTCGTCCGTAGGGCCGTTTCTTAGGGCTTCCTTATACGCTTCTACCGCTTTATCATATTCCTTGTTCTTCATAAAGACGTTCCCCATATTATGGTAGGCCCTATGCTTGTCCGTTTTTTCGGTAGCTTTTTCTGCGGCTTGCTTAAACCTCCCAAAGGCTTCGCTATAGGTTTCGTTTTCATAGTAGGCATTGCCCAGATTATAAGGGGCGATACTGTTTTCCGCATTTTCGGAGATCGCCTTTCTATAGCTGGCCTCGGCACTGACAAAATTATTGCTGTCCAGATTTTTATTCCCCTCCCAAGTAAGATCGGTCGCTTTTTTTATTGATTTCCATAAATCTTTATCCGCTTCCTGGGCATAGCCAAAATACCCGACCAAAATAATGATGAATACTGTCTTTTTCATATGCAGATATCTATTGTTTTTTAAAGGACATACCTGCCCGACTACGTCGTTCGGGCGGGCCGGCCCGAAAGATTCATTCTGGCGGGTGCAATTCGCATATCTTCATTCGTGCTGGCGACCAATTTTCGGTTATGCCCATTTCATGCTCCCTCGTTTTATTGCTCATTAAACAGGTTTAACTTTTTTAGCCATTTCGTTTTTCTGTCCAATATGAAAATGTCTAAAAATAGGAATAAAAGACCGGCCCCCAAAAACCATTGGAACTGATCTTTATATTCGGCAAATTGTTTGGCCTCGAATTCCTTTTTATCCATTTGGTCCAATTGCTCCTTGATAATGGCAACGGCCTCATCGGTATTATCCCCGTTAATATATTTTCCATTTCCTTGCTGTGCTATTTCCCGTAGGGTCTCCTCGTTCAATTTGGTAATGACCACCTCCCCGTTCCGGTCCCTCTTAAAGGTCTCTACTACCCCATTTCTTTTGATGGGGATAGGCCCGCCTTTTTCCTTTCCTACCCCAATGGTGAAGATCCGGATACCCTCATCCGTAGCCGTTGCTACATTTTGGGAGATACTGCCTTCTGAATGGTCCTCCCCGTCCGAAATAATAAACAGCACCCTATTGGTCTGTTCCTGATCGTTAAAATAGGTAGCTGCCAATTTAACGGCTTCGTCTATAGCGGTTCCCTGGGAAGAGAGCATATCGGTATTCATGTTCTGTAAAAACATCCTTGCCGCTGAATAGTCGGTGGTTATGGGCAATTGTGGAAACGCCTGTCCCGCATAGGCAATTATCCCGATACGATCGCTCGCCAGCTGGTTGATGATCTCTGATACCAGACGCTTTGCTTTTTCCAGTCTATTGGGGGCGATGTCCTCTGCCAACATACTTTTGGATACATCTACCGCAAACACGATATCTACCCCTTCCCTTTTTACGGTTTCCAATTTGGTGCCCATTTTTGGGTTTACCAATGCCAAGGTCAGGCCGGCGATCCCCAATAATAGGAGGACCAATTTGAGGGTCGATTTAAATTTGGACCGATCCGGGGACAATTTCTTTAAGAGGGCCGGGTCGGCAAATTTTTTCTGCGTCCTTTTCTTCCAGATCTGGAGCAATACAAATAGTACGATCATCACCGGGATGATGGCCAATAGGGATAAATATGTTTTTTCGTCTAATTGTATCATTTTGTAATCTCGTACTTTCAGGGAGCTGTTTTTCTATCCCAATTATATAAAACTTCTGAACAGGGTAATCCGGGCCAGCCATTCAATTAATAGCAATACTCCTGCCAAATAGACCCATGGCCTAAATTTTTCTTCGTATCTGTGGTATTTAAATTCCTCCACTTCGGTCTTCTCCAATTTGTTTATCTCGTCATAGATAGCTTCCAGCTTCTCGTTGTCCGTTGCCCTAAAATATTGTCCGCCCGTAGTTTCCGCTATGGATTTTAATAGGGGTTCGTCTATTTCTACCTCTTGCATGGCATATCTAAAGGAGCCATCGGCATTGTACGCAACGGGGGACAGGGCATTGCCATTGGTGCCTATGCCTATGGTATACGTTTTAATACCGAATTCCACCGCCAAGTCGGCTGCCGTTTGAGGCTCGATAAAACCCTGGTTGTTTACTCCGTCCGTCAATAATATGATCACTTTGCTCAGGGCCTTGCTGTCCTTTAATCTGTTGACCGCGGTGGCCAGTCCCAATCCGATCGCGGTTCCATCGTTTACCTGGCCATAGGTTATTTCTTCCAAGGCCTTGAGTACAATGGCCTTGTCACTCGTAATGGGGGTCTTGGTATAACTTTCGCCTGCATAGACCACTAGGCCAATGCGATCGTTGGGCCTTTCCTTTATAAAATCGGTGGCTACTTCCTTTAAGGCGACCAATCTATTGGGTTTTAGGTCCTTGGTCAGCATACTGGAGGAGACGTCTATGGACATTACAATATCGATTCCCTTGGTGGTCTTGGTCTGGGTGGAGATATCCTCGGTCTGGGGCCTTGCCAGGGCAACAATAATTGCGGCCAGGGCCAACAATCTTGTTATAAAAAGTAATGGCTTTAATTTTGGTAGGAGGTTGTTTGTCGGAAACCCTTTTATGCTCGATATCCTTAAGGAAGCCTTCTGCTCCTTTCTTTTGAAGAAATACCACAGCATTGCCACTGGGAGCAAAAGGAGCAGCCAGAAAAATTGTGGGTTCGCAAAGGAAATATTCTCAAACATCTATAAGGTTGTTTTTACTTCAACTGAATTCAATATCCGGTCCACTATCCGGTCCGCATAGGGATCGTCCGCCAGCCAGGTGAGGATCAGGTTTTGCTGAAAGCCTTTGCCCCCAAAGAAAAGGACCACATAGTTGCCCGTAACCGGTTCTTTGTATTCCGGTAGGGAAAATTTCCCGCTTCCGTACAGTTTAATCCCTTTAATCCCAGTTATGGTGGTAAATTCCTCTTGTTTGGTAGTGATATTTTTAGCCCCTTGGGCCTCAAAATTTTGTAATATTTGTTCTGTTGCCTTGGCATAATCCGGTTCTTCCGGCTGTGCCAAGGTGATAGAAGTAGTACCTATGGTAAATAGTCCCAAGGTGCTCCTATAGGCAAAGGCCTGCATTTCCTTTATGGACGCCTGGGCCTCCGGGGGCAATTTTATGGCCTGTCTCAATAATACCCGTGGTGTCTGTAAACTTATCGGGGGGTAGCCATAATCGCTCTGCACCCAATTGCCTTCCAACAATTCTTTGGTAGGGTGGCCCAGCACGGTATCCTTTACGTGGCCAAAGCCATAGTAGCCGATTGCCGCAATTGCCGAGAATAGGAGGATCAAACCAGCGGCTATGGACGTTACCACTATTTTTTTCCTGCGTTTTTTTCGATCTCGTTCCTGTAAATACTCCTCCTTTTGCAATAATTCCTCTTCCGTGGGTTCCGGGATGGCCTCCTTGGTCTTTATAACGATCTGCTCCACCGACCTCCTGTCCTGCTCCGCTACCGAGGTCTCGGGTTTGGATTGGGCAAATTTCACGAGGTCGGAGGTCTGTAATATTTTTTTAAATTGTTGGAGGGTCTCTTGCTCGAGTTTTAATTTTCCGGCATCCTTCATCAATTCCAACTTATCCATCAATTGGTCCGTGGTGCTTTCCAGGGCGGAAACATGGACATCTTCCTCTAAATAGGAACGTACGATATCCGTTAGTTCGGAATAGTACGATTTGTAATCGTCCTGGATCAGGTACTTGGAATTCTCCAACTGCTTCAATCCTAGAATGGCCCTTTCAAAAGGAGGCAACAACGCTATCTTTTCTTCTTCGCTCAAGGGCTTTTTTCGGAAAACGAACCAGTATAGCAGAGCCGCCACCACGAGGAGTATGGCCAATATCCACAAGACCGTTGCCCATGGGAACGATCCGCTCTTTTCTACCTGGATCAGGGGTTTGATGTCGTACATTTTTTGGTTCACCGTATCAACGGGAACCGAGCTTACATGAATGACCAAGGAATCCGTAAAAAATGGTTTCCCGTTGATCATGATCTGTTGGGAGGGCAATTTATAGGAACCCGAATCGAACTGGGTGAGGGCGTAGGTCCTTTGGAGGGTCATCCTATCCTCTTTCCGCAAGGTATCGATCATAAGCGCTTCCACCGTTTCCAAGGGGGAAAAGGTCTGTCCCTCGGGAAATATTACCTGTGCGGTGGAATCGGTTTCCACGGTTACCTTGAAATGGACCTGCTCCCCGATCTTAATGGCAGTAGTGTCCACTGAGGTACTGATCAAAGGGGATTGCTGTGCCAAACCTTGCATAGCTATCAATAGCAGGCAGCAACTGATGGTTCGCATTGTATATGACCCACGGTCCATAATTGGTAACAATATTGACTTCCTCATTTATATCAACCTCTTCGCTTAAAATAGCCCAATAATTTTTTTACATAGCTTTCGTCTACCCTGCAACTCAGCATTCCGCAGCCCGATTTTGTAAAGGTATCCTGAAAATAGCTTACGCGTTCGCTATGGTATTTTCCGTAGGCCATACGTACTTTTTTAGATCGGGTATTTACCAATTGCAGGGTCCCGGTTTCTGCATCCTGCATCTGTACCATTCCAAGATTAGGGATATGTTCTTCCTTTTCATCATAGACCCGGATGCCCGTTACGTCGTGTTTTTTCCCGGTTATCCGTAACGGTTGTAGGTAATCGTCCGCAATAAAATCCGACAGCACAAAGACAATGGCCTTTTTCTTCATTATGTTCGTAAGGAACTTTAAGGCGGCACCTACATTGGTTTCGGTACTTTTTGGGGAGAATTCCAACAATTCCCTTATGATTCGTAGGGCATGACTTTTTCCTTTTTTTGGGGGGATATAAAGTTCCACCGCATCGGAAAAAAGGAGCAGTCCGACCTTGTCATTGTTCTGTATGGCCGAAAAGGCCAATGTAGCCGATATTTCCGTAATAATATCCTTTTTAAATTGCTGGTTCGTACCAAATAATTCGGAACCGCTAACATCTACCATAAGCATCATGGTAAGCTCCCTTTCCTCTTCGAAAACCTTTACATAGGGCTCGTTGTAACGTGCCGTAACGTTCCAATCTATAGATCGTACATCGTCCCCGAACTGGTATTGGCGTACCTCGCTAAAGGTCATTCCCCGTCCCTTGAAAGTAGAGTGGTACTCCCCACCAAATATATGGTCGGAAAGACGTCTTGTCTTTATTTCAATCTTACGGACTTTTTTTAATAATTCCTTGGTATCCAT
>DATGQM010000144.1:0-11897 GCA_035304205.1 Arenibacter sp.
TTCAATTTGCTTAAAATGGCTTCTCCTTCCTTTTCCTTTTGCTGCTTTTCCGACAGGTTTTTACTGTTCCGGATATCGGGAATGGTCTCGATCTCGAATTTGATATAGTGCTTTAACCTGTTCCGATATTCATCGATCAACTGATTTAATCGAACGCTGTCCGTTTTTCCAAGTACTATCAACTTTATGGTCATAGGGCAAAAGTAGGTCGCAATATCCAAATTCCAAAACAAAACATATAGGCGGAGCGGAACGCTCGTATAGCGCCAACCGCCAACTTTAAACCTTGAACTTAATTGGCTTCCGAATATTTGGAAGAAAGTTATAGGGGCAACAACGCAAACATTTTATTAAATTAGCCTAAAATTGATAGGGAATGATTTCAGAGGAACAATTTAAGGCCGAGATAAACCTGATCATCAGCAATGCGGTGAGGGAAGATGTGGGCGATGGGGACCATAGCTCATTGGCCTGTATCCCGGATACGGCCAAGGGAGGGGCCCAACTGCTGGTGAAGGATACCGGGATCATTGCGGGAGTGGAATTTGCCCAAAAGGTATTTCATTATGTAGATGCGGACCTGGAATTGGAAGTGCTGATCAAGGACGGGTCCCCCGTAAAGTTCGGGGACATCGTCTTTTTAGTGAAGGGAAGCTCCCAAAGTATCCTGAAGGCGGAGCGTTTGGTGCTAAACGGAATGCAACGGATGAGCGCCATAGCCACCAAGACCAATTTTTATGTAAAACTTTTGGAGGGGACGCACACTAAAATATTGGATACCCGTAAAACGACCCCTGGGATACGGGCGCTGGAAAAATGGGCCGTAAGAATCGGAGGAGGGGAGAACCATAGGTTCGCCCTATACGATATGATCATGCTTAAGGACAACCATCTGGATTTTGCCGGAGGTATAACCATGGCCATTGGGAAGACCCATAAATATCTAAGGGACCATAACAAAGATCTAAAGATTATCGTAGAAGCCAGAAACCTGGAGGAAGTGAGGGAGATACTGCAATCCACGGGCGTGTATCGGATCTTGCTCGATAATTTTAATATTGAGGATACCAGAAAGGCGGTACGCCTTATCGGGGACACCTGTTTAACGGAATCTTCCGGGGGGATCAACGAGCATACCATTTTGAAATATGCGCAATGTGGGGTCGATTATATTTCGTCCGGGGCATTGACACATTCAGTGCACAATATGGACATGAGCCTTAAAGCGCTATAGATGTCGGCGGAAATAGAGGAAAAATTGCAAAAGGTACCCGTTCTAAATTTAGCGGTCGGCCTGCTAAAGAAAATAAAACTCCCCGGTTTTGAAGGCCTCTCGTTCTACGACCTTTTAGAGATGTACGTGGTGGGGATCATAGAAGGGACATTATCCACCCGGGCCAGCTCTATTGCCTTTAGTCTTTTCCTAGCCCTCTTTCCGCTTTTGATCTTTTTATTGACCTTGATTCCCTTTATTATTCCCTATGTTGCGCTGGACAACTCTAATTTTGACGCAGAGTTTCTGGAATTTTTGGAATCCTTTCTTCCAAGGGCCACAGGGGATTATTTCAGTGAGATCTACCTGCAGATCAGTCGGCAGGAAAGAGGCGATGTATGGTCTTCCGCCATCGCATTTATCACTTCTATCTTTTTGATGGCCAATGGGGTCAACGCTATTTTTAGCGGATTTGAGAATTCGTACCACATAAGCCTTAACCGCAGTATCGTGAGACAGTACCTTTCCGCCCTGGCGGTGGGACTAATGTTATCCGTCCTTTTGTTGATAGGGGCCGTGGTATTTATTTATTTTGAGGCCTACATATTGGGAGGCCTACAGGAAATAACCCAAGGCAATACGGAACCTCAAGTAGATGAAAGTGATTTTGTGGTGGTGCAATGGGGCAAGTTTTTATTTTTGGGACTCTTGTCCTATTTTATAACCGCTATCCTTTATTATTTTGGGACCCAGGAAGGAAAGCAGGCCAAGTTTTTTTCCGCCGGAGCCCTCATGACCACGCTTCTCTTTACAATGACCTCCTATCTGTTCGGGGTCTATGTCGATAAATTTGCACGATACAATGAATTGTACGGCGCTCTGGGAGGGTTGTTGATATTACTGGTCTTTATTTGGCTGAATTCCACTATCCTGCTACTAGGGTCCGAATTGAATGCCTCCCTGAATTCACTGAGAAGGAACTACAAAAAACAGGGGAATGGACAATAATTTTATAGATGTTATTTTACCTATTCCCTTGGAAAAGCTCTTTACCTATAGCATTTCCGATGCCGGGGCAGCGCTTTTAAGGCCCGGGATGCGGGTGGCGGTTCCTTTTGGGAAATCCAAGATCTATACGGCCTTAGTGATAAAATTGCACCGAACGCCCCCCATAGCGTACGAGGCAAAGGAAATCGACCAGATTTTGGACGAGTCCCCTTTGGTTACCCCGATCCAAATCCAATTTTGGCAGTGGCTGGCAGAATATTATATGTGTTCCCTGGGGGAGGTATTTCGCGCGGCCGTGCCCAGCGTGATGTTGCTTGAAAGCGAGACCCTGATCCTCAGAAACCAAAGTGCGGTGATCGAGGAAGATACCTTAAATGACGATGAATTTCTTATATTCGAGGCACTTCAGCATCAATCTATCCTAAGGGTGGGCGAGATTAGCGATATCCTGGGAAAAAAGAACGTTATCCCCATCCTAAACCGATTGCTACAAAAGAATATCATAATAATAAAGGAAGAGGTATACGAACAGTACAGGCCAAAGTTGATTAAATATGTCCAATTGGGAAAGGACCATACCTCCGAGGAAAACCTGGAAGCTTTATTAAACTCACTTTCCAGGGCGCCCAAGCAGAGTCAGGTAGTGCTTTCCCTGTTCCAATTGCAGGCAACAACCAAGAAACCGGTGAAGCTGAGCGATCTGGAAAAAGAAAGCGGCAGCTCCAGTGCGGTAATCAAGGCGTTGATCGATAAAGAGATCTTGGAGGAGCATTTTATTAGGGTCGATAGGGTAGTTTATGAGGGAGATGGGGAACATAGCCCCTTAAAATCCCTGAACGAATATCAACAGACCGCTTTTCAGGATATTAAGGATTCGTTTGATGCCGGAAAGGTTACCCTCTTACATGGGGTTACCTCTTCCGGAAAAACCGAGGTCTATGTAAAATTGATCGAGGAATTCATTAAAATGGATAAGCAGGTACTTTACCTACTTCCAGAAATTGCACTTACCACCCAACTGATAGCAAGACTACAAACTTATTTTGGGGAAAAGGTGGCCGTATACCATTCGAAATACAATGCACAGGAACGGGTAGAGGTATGGAACAATGTTCTCGGGAAGGAGGCAAAGGCACAGATCGTACTAGGGGCCAGATCAGCCATGTTCCTGCCTTTTCGGGACCTGGGGCTGATCATTGTGGACGAGGAGCACGAAAGCTCTTTTAAACAGTACGATCCGGCGCCACGGTACCATGCCCGGGATGCGGCAATTGTTTTGGGGAACCTTCACGGGGGAAAGGTTCTTTTGGGGTCTGCCACGCCCAGCGTGGAAAGTTATTACAATGTAAGGATCTCCAAGTATGGATATGCCCAGATCCAAAGACGGTTTGGTGATGTACAAATGCCCCTAATGGAGCTTGTGGATATTAAGGAACAGACCCGAAAAAAAAGAATGAAGGGCCATTTTTCGGAACGCCTGTTGGAAGAAATTACGGAAACTTTGGAAAATGGGGAGCAAGTAATCCTCTTTCAGAACCGGAGAGGATATGCCCCCATCTTGGAATGCACCACCTGTGGCCACGCCCCCCAATGTCCAAATTGTGATGTAAGCCTTACCTATCACCAGCTCCGCAAACAATTGCGATGCCATTATTGTAGTTATCATATTGCGATACAGAACAGCTGTCAGGCCTGTGGAAGTAACACTTTGAATACCAAAGGGTTTGGAACGGAGCAGATAGAGCAGGAGCTGCATACCTTGTTCCCTAATGCAATGGTAGGACGCATGGACCTGGATACCACCAGGGGGAAATATGGATATGAGAAAATAATCACTTCCTTTGAGCAGCAGGAGATCGATATTTTGGTGGGAACACAAATGTTGACCAAGGGCCTCGATTTTAGGAACGTGAACCTAGTGGGGATCATGAATGCGGATACCTTGTTGAACTTCCCGGATTACAGGGCGCACGAACGCAGTTTTCAATTGCTGACCCAGGTGGCCGGTAGGGCGGGGCGGACCAAAAAACGGGGGAAAGTAATTATTCAGACCTATAATCCCGATCACCGGATATTGCAGCAGGTTACCACCCATGATTATTTGGAAATGTTCAACGAACAGTTATATGAGCGGGAACAGTACAAATATCCCCCCGGCAACAGGATCATCAAGATAACCTTTAAACATAGGGATTATAATAAACTGAACGAGGCCGCGGAATGGTTTTCGAAATCCCTTCGGATGGGCTTTGGTGAAATGGTACTGGGACCGGAATATCCTCCCGTCGCCAGGATAAGAAACCAGTACCTTAAGCATGTCCTTTTAAAGATAAACAGAGATCATTCCCTGATAAGAACAAAAAATAGCATTAAAAAGATCGAAAGATCCTTTAATGCTATTTCCAATTACAGAGGTGTCCGGATAATCTATAATGTAGATCACATTTGATCAAAAATTATTCAGAGCCTCTGCCAATTCCGTTTTTTTATTTCGACTTAAGGGTATTTGTTTTCCACTAACCTCCACATTTTTACTGTTGAACTTCTCCACCTTCTCCAAATTGACGATGTACGATTTATGGATCCTTAAAAACTTATCTTCCGGCAACTGTTTTTCAAAGGATTTCATTGTTGATAAGATTACGATATTGGCCTCATCGGTGACCAATTTAATATAGTCGCCCAAGGCTTCGATCCATTTAATATCGTTTAGGACTACTTTTCTTTTCTTCAAATTGCTCTTCACAAAAATATGCTCCTCGTCTTCCGTTACCTTATTGACCTGTTCATATTTTGCTACAGCCCTTTTTACGGAGGCATCAAAACGGGAAAGGGTTATGGGCTTATGAAGGTAATCCGTTACGTCATAGTCAAATGCCCTAAGGGCGTAATCCGGTTTTCCGGTAATAAGGATTACCTGGGGGCTATTGTCCAGGGACTCCAATAGATCGAACCCGGTAATGATCGGCATCTCTACATCTAAAAAGATCAGATCGATCTCATTGTGCTTAATACCGTTCTTGGCTTCAATAGCATTACTATATTCAGCTACCAAAGCTAGATTAGGATGGTTGTTCACTAATTTGGCAACTGCCATCCGCTGCATGGACGAATCGTCCACAATAATACTTCTTAATTTCATAAATGGTTGATTTGTGGGGTTAAATCATCGACAAAGTACTTAAAAATGAAGTGCTTCCACAACAAAAGTTGTGAACATTGCTATTATTGTTGTGTAAATTGCAATGTTCATGGTATACCTTGTTTTGGATCGCATTTATTTCGCGTATTTTATTTTTTTGCCGATGGTATTCGGTTAAGCATTTTGTATTGTTCCCCTCTATAACGAAGTTTTTTGCATTTTCTTGTGAATGGAATAAAAAATAACTACTTTTGCACACTTAAAAAAAATTAATTATATGAACAATTACGAAACTGTTTTCATTTTAAATCCCGTTCTATCTGACACCCAGATAGAGGAAACAGTTAAGAAATTCGAGGATTTCTTAATTAACAGAGGTGCCAAAATGGTAGCCAAGGAAAACTGGGGGCTTAAGAAATTGGCCTATCCCATCCAACACAAAAAGAGTGGTTTTTACCATTTGTTCGAGTTTACCGTGGAGGGCGAAGCGATCGCTCCCTACGAACTGGAATTCAGAAGGGACGAGCGGATCATGCGTTTCCTGACCGTGAAATTGGACAAGCATGCGGTATCTTGGGCAGAAAGAAGAAGAACAAAATTAAAAGCTAAAGCATAAGGTTATGGCATCGATAGAACAACAGGCCAAAGGAAAAAAAGATGGGGAGATCAGGTATCTTACCCCGCTTAATATAGAGACCAATACACACAAGAAATATTGTCGTTTCAAAAAATCGGGCATTAAGTATATAGATTACAAAGACCCGGATTTTTTATTAAAATTGGTAAACGAGCAAGGTAAATTGTTGCCGAGAAGACTTACAGGTACTTCCTTGAAATATCAGCGAAAAGTGGCCGTTGCCGTAAAAAGGGCCCGCCATATAGCTTTAATGCCCTATGTTGGCGATTTGTTAAAATAAAAAGAATAGGACAATGGAACTTATATTAAAGGAAGACGTACAGAACTTGGGTTTTAAGGATGATGTAGTAAAGGTAAAGAACGGTTTTGGTAGAAATTACCTTATCCCCCGTGGATTGGCAGCCCTTGCAACACCATCCGCCAGGAAAGTGTTGGCCGAAAATCTAAAGCAAAGGGCCCATAAGGAAAAGAAGATCGTTGATGCGGCCAATAAGACCGCAGAGGCCATCAAACAACTTGAAATCAAGATTACCGCAAAGTCAGGGGCCGGGGATAAATTGTTCGGTTCTATTTCCAATATCGACCTAGCTGCGGCCTTGGAAAAAGAAGGACATTCGATCGATAAGAAATATATAGCGATCCAGGGCGGTCTGGTCAAAAGAACCGGACCTTATAATGCCCAGATCAGGTTGCATAGGGATGTTATGTTCGATTTCCCTTTTGAGGTAGTGGCCGAAACACAGGCTTAATACGTTAATTATAACTGATCAAAGGCCACAGCAATGTGGCCTTTTTTTGTTAGTTTTATAACTGGCTCCCAGAAGGCTGTGCAAGTTGTGCGGCCTTGTTGTTTTTACATATTGTGATCAAAAATTTTTAAAATGAAGTATACCCGACTTACCAAGGAGCAATTGGAAGAGCTCCATCAGGAATTCATCAATTTTTTGGCTACCCAATCCATTACGGGGGAGGAATGGGAGCAACTAAAAATAGGTCGGCCACAGGTAGCGGAAGAGGAATTGGATGTATTTAGCGACCTGATCTGGGAAGGTGTATTGTCCAACGTGGGATACGTGGAGAATATATCGGCCCAACAAATGCACCTTTTCCAGTTACTGGAAAAAGAGATGAAGCTTATTTCCATAAAGGTAATGAACCCCGATGTCGATTTACGGACCCAGGAAGGCTTTGCCTGGTTCAAGAAAAACTATCAGTCCGATTTCGTGGAGTACCTGACCGCATCAAAGGCCTATTCAGCGGACAGGAACTTGGATAAATACAACCTGATCAAACAGGGAGCGGTCATTACCAAAGGGGACCTTTATCAATGGTTCGATGAATTGATAGGGTGATTTGATAACCCGCTGCGATAATAGTACCCGATCCATTATATTTACGGCATAATTTATGAACATGGCACAGAAACCATCAATTCCCAAGGGAACCCGGGATTTTTCCCCATCCGAAGTCAATAAGCGCAATTATATTTTTGAGGTGATAAAAAAACACTTTCAGATTTATGGTTTCCAGCCCATAGAAACCCCTTCCTTTGAGAATTCGGATACCTTGATGGGAAAATATGGGGATGAAGGCGATCGCTTGATCTTTAAGATATTGAATTCAGGGGATTATTTGGGCAAGGTAGATGCCGATCTATATAACAGGAGGGATGTTAATGCGCTTACGCCAAAAATTTCCGAAAAAGCCCTACGCTATGATCTTACCGTACCCTTTGCCAGATATGTGGTGATGCACCAAAATGAGTTGGATTTCCCGTTCAAACGCTACCAGATCCAACCTGTTTGGCGTGCGGATAGGCCCCAAAAAGGTCGCTTTCGCGAGTTTTTCCAATGCGATGCCGATGTAGTGGGGTCCGATTCCCTGTTACAGGAAATAGAATTGGTGCAATTGTACGATGCCGTATTCACGGATCTTGGATTGGAAGGGGTAACCATTAAGTTGAACAATAGAAAGATATTGGCCGGTATTGCCGAGGTTATCGGGGAGACCGATAGATTGATCGACTTCACCGTGGCTTTGGATAAGCTGGATAAGATCGGTATCGAGGGTGTTTCCAAGGAAATGCGTGAAAAAGGAATCTCCGAAGCGGCGATCCAAAAGGCGGCTCCTTTATTTGAATTGAAAGGTAGCAATTTGGAGCTTCTTGCCGTCTTGGCGGATCTGTTAAAAGAGTCTGCCGAAGGAAACAAGGGGGTAGGGGAACTTACCTTTATTGTGGAAACTTTGGAGGATCTGGGGCTGCGATCGGCAAATCTAAAAATAGATGTTACCCTTGCGAGGGGACTAAATTATTATACCGGGGCTATTTTTGAGGCAGCCGCCCCGGAAGGGATACAATTGGGATCTATCGGTGGCGGTGGCCGCTATGACGATCTTACCGGGATCTTTGGATTGAAGGATGTCAGTGGGGTAGGGATCTCGTTTGGTCTGGACCGGATCTATCTGGTATTGGAAGAATTAGATCTTTTCCCCGAAGCTATCGACCGATCCTTACAGGTACTTTGTGTTAATTTTGGAGGCCAGGAGGCTATGGCGGCCTTAAAATTGGTAAACCGACTCAGATCGGCCGGTGTAAAGTCGGACCTATACCCTTCCAATGCCAAAATGCAGAAACAAATGAAATATGCCAATAACCGTAACGTGCCCTATGTGATATTGATCGGGGAACAGGAATTGGCCGCTAATTCCTTTGTGGTAAAGGATATGGTGCAGGGAGGGCAAAAGGAATATGGCCTAGATGAGGTGGATCAATTTTTATCGGTCCTATAACCTTTTTTCTATGGCCCTGAATATCACTTCATAATAGGCGGGGTCGTAAGGTATATATTTTGAGGAAGCGATTTTATGGGTCAGTTCGTCTTTGAATAGGGCCAAATGGATCAATGCCAGGTCGTCCACCTCGCTTTCCTGCATTTTAAGGGTTTCTAACGGAACCTTTAATTCGCTTAAAAAAGTGTGGTGAAATTCGCAGTCCACCAAATCGGCACGATGTTGATGTTGGTATTTAAAAACGCCTACCTTAAATAGGTCCTCCTTATCGACCCTCAGGCCGATCTCTTCCTTGACCTCCCTAAGGGCGGAAAGGATTATATTTTCCCCCGCTCCCACATGTCCCGCTACGGATACATCCCATAAGTTGGGATGGGTATCCTTGTTTTTCGACCGTTTTTGAATCAATACTTCTCCATTTGCGGTATAGAACCATACATGGATACTGGGATGGAACAGGCCTTTTTTATGGGCTTCGGATTTCATCAGTGTCTTGCCCGTATAATTTCCATCGGCATCCAAGATGTCTATTAATTCATCCATTTAGGTTATAATTTTTTTGGTTCTACAAGGATTAAAAATAAAAAAAATCCTCCCTGTCGAGGGAGGATTTTATAGGGAGCTGTTTAATCAAAATAATTAAATGTCTCATCGGCCTTAATGTTCAGCAGGGTTTCATAGATTAAGCGGATAACATTTTCCACATCATCCTTATGGACGGTCTCTACCGTGGTGTGCATATACCTTAGGGGCAGGGATATCAATGCAGAGGCAACGCCCCCGTTGCTATAGGCAAAGGCATCGGTATCGGTGCCCGTATATCTGGAGGAGGCCAAGCGCTGAAAGGGAATTTTGTGGGTTTCCGCCGTTTCGATGATCCGCTCCCTAAGTTTGTTCTGTACGGCAGGGGCGTAGGAGATTACCGGACCGGAGCCAATTTCCGTATGGCCCTGTTTCTTTTTTT
The DNA here is from genome assembly GCA_035304205.1 of Arenibacter sp. Taxonomy (GTDB): domain Bacteria; phylum Bacteroidota; class Bacteroidia; order Flavobacteriales; family Flavobacteriaceae; genus Arenibacter. The sequence goes on from DATGQM010000144.1 coordinate 9,755, forward strand.
CGATCATCGGTGTCGTGGTGTCGTGGCACACATCGGTAACGATTGCTACGTTCGGTTTTATGGTATGGGTGATCATTTCCGCCCCCCTTAGCCCTATTTCTTCTTGTACGGAATTGGTGACATAGAGTCCAAATGGCAATTTCTTTTTATTTTCATGCAGCAATCTGGCTACCTCTGCGATCATAAAACCGCCAATACGGTTGTCTATGGCGCGACAGACAAATTTATTGTCGTTCAGGACCTGAAATTCGTCGGGATAGGTGATCACACATCCCACATGTACGCCCAAGTTCTCTACTCCCTCCTTGTCCATGGCCCCGACATCTATAAAAATATTGTCCAATTTCGGGGGTTCCTCCTTAGAGCTTTCCCTAGTATGTATGGCGGGCCAACCGAATATACCTTTTACGATCCCGTTCTTCGTATGGATGTTCACCCATTTTGAAGGGGCGATCTGATGATCGCTGCCCCCATTTCGGATAACGTAGATAAGGCCGTTATCGGTAATGTAGTTCACATACCAGGAAATCTCATCGGAATGGCCCTCGATCACCACCTTGTATTTGGCATCCGGATTGATTACGCCTACTGCCGTGCCATAGGTGTCGGTTATAAAAGTATCTACATAGGGTCTTAGGTAGTCCATCCATAATTTCTGTCCCTCCCATTCATATCCTGTTGGGGAAGCATTGTTCAGGTATTTTTCCAAAAAATCGGTAGATTTTTTGGTAAGAATTTTTTTTCCGTTCATTTACATAAAATTTTAAATACAAACTTAACAATATTCACTTTTATTTAATAATAAGCTGCCGGCTTTATCATTAATTTTGGACATTTGAGTTTTATTTGGCGATGAATAAAAAAATACTGGTATTTCTTATTGGACTGATGGGTTTTTTTGGGTCTTCCCAAATTCCGGAAGAACCGATGGATTCTATTACCCAACAATATATTATTATGGAGGGGGATTCCGTGTTGCAAAGTTCCATTGCCTTAAGTGAGGTTTATGTATTTGGCAGGTTGAAATTCGATTCCTATAGGGATAAATTGAATTATTATATACTGAGAAGAAAGACTATCAAGGTATATCCCTATGCCAAACTGGCCGCAGAACGACTGGTGGAATTGAACGACAGCCTGGATCATATAAAAAAGAATTCGCACAAAAGAAGGTTTACCCGCAAGGTGCAAAAATTTATCGAGGACGAATTCTCGGAGGAATTGAAGAAACTTACCCGGACCGAAGGGCAGATACTCGTTAAATTGATCTATAGGCAAACCGGTACTACGGCTTTTGATCTGGTAAAGGAACTGCGGAGCGGGTGGCGTGCGTTTTGGTACAATACTACCGCCAAAATGTTCAGTATAAGCATAAAGGAAGAGTTCCATCCGGACCAAGTGCACGAGGATTACCTTATAGAGGATATCCTACAGCGTGCATTCGCGGATTTTAGTTTGGAAAAACAACCTTCCGTCTTAGAATATGATTATGGAACCTTGACCAATATCTGGAAAGATAGGGATAAGTCGCCGGAATAATCACTATTTGCCATGGATCGTTGTCGACCGCCAATTTATTCCAGTACATTTTTTTGCTTTTTTCAAAAATATCGGTTATCTTGTATCCCCTTTTTGTCTTTTCAAGGCCTTCTTTTTCAAGGTGTTGTACGGAGGTGTCGGGAAGGACCGAAAAAACTTTAAAAAAAGGCTTGTTCTTTCTAAAAAGGATGGTAGCTTTGCACCCCGCCAATGAAGGTCGGGACAGTTCTTTGAGTGTCTTTTGGATCGCGCCGGGCCGGCGAAAAAAAATAAAAACATTTTTTTCAAAAAAGCTTGCCGGGACAAAAAAAGGCCTTACATTTGCAGCCGCTTAGGAAACTTGGCGGATAGATAAGAGATAAAAGTTCATTGATATATTGTAAAGACAGCGCGCCCCGTTCTTGGCGACAGGGACGGGGCGCATAATAAATCGAGAGAGCGGGCCATGGAACGTGCCCTTTGTGGTTGGTCGAAGTAATTTAAGAATCAACGATGAAGAGTTTGATCCTGGCTCAGGATGAACGCTAGCGGCAGGCCTAACACATGCAAGTCGAGGGGTAACGGGGTGCTTGCACCGCCGACGAGCGGCGCACGGGTGAGCAAC
>DATGQM010000145.1:0-3557 GCA_035304205.1 Arenibacter sp.
GGTAGCCTCGTCCAGAATCATGATCGGTGGGTTTTTTAGCACTGCACGGGCAATGGACAGACGCTGTTTTTGGCCCCCGCTCAATTTATTGCCGCTATCGCCGATATTGGTTTGGTACCCTTCGGGCAATTCCATGATAAAATCGTGCGCATTGGCTATTTTTGCGGCCTCGATAATCTCGTCCTCGGTAGCGTTTTCCTTGCCCAGTCCAATGTTGTTTATAACGGAATCATTGAAGAGAATGGAATCCTGGGTTACCAGGCCCATTAGATTGCGCAGCGATTTTTTGGTGAGGTCCTTAATGTCCACCCCATCGATCTCGATATTTCCTTCGTTTACGTCGTAAAATCGGGTAACCAGATTGGCGATCGTACTCTTTCCACTACCCGATTGCCCCACCAAGGCCACGGTCTGTCCCTTGGGGACCTTTAGGCTAAAACCCTTCAATACATATTCATCCTCATATTTAAAGGAGATATTGTTTATGGCAACACCTTCGTCAAAAGTTTCCTTGTTCAGGGCGTCGGACTTTTCGATTATAGGATTTTCCGTCTCTAAAATTTCGAGGACCCGTTCCGCTGCGGAATTTCCTTTCCGGACCCCGAAAGCGGCCTTGCTGATCGCCTTGGCAGGGGTGAGAATATTATAGGCCAATCCCATATAGGCAATAAAGGAGGAGGCATCCAAGGTCTTGTCGATCAATACCATCTTCCCCCCGAACCACAGCAATACGCCTATGACCAAGATACCCAGGAACTCCCCTGTTGGTGAGGCCAGGTTTTGTCGGTTCAGCAACGTATTGGAAAAATGGAAAAACCTTTTGGTAGAGTTGGCGAAGGTCCTGTAAAATCTCGACTCCGAATTAAAGGCCTTGATGACCCTCAATCCCCCAAGGGTTTCCTCTACGATGGACAGAAATTCGCCCTGTTCCTTTTGTACGCGATCCGATTTCTTTTTAAGGGATTTCCCGATCCTGGAAATGATCATCCCTGCAATGGGAATAAAGATAAAAACAAAAAGGGTCAGTTTTGTACTGATCCCGAACATGATCAGGATTGTAAAAACAATGGTCAAGGGTTCCCGTACTATGAGTTCCAATATAGAGAGAAAGGAATGTTGGATCTCTAGGACATCCGAGGTTATGCGGGCAATGACATCGCCTTTTCGCTTCTCGGAATAATAGGAGATGGGCAGGTCCACCATTTTTTTGTACATACGGTTCCGAATATCCTTTAGCACCCCGTTCCTTAAAAAAGTGATGAAATACATCGCCAAATAATTAAAGAAATTCTTTAAAAGGAAAAGAACCAGCACCAGCCCGATGACCAGTACAAGGCCTTTCATTTCATCGTCCCCCGAATAGGCCGTTACCCGGTAATTGATATAGTCCTGCAAATAATCCTTCAGTGCCCCCATACCGGTGTATACAGGCTCTTTCAGCACTTTCTTTTCGGGCGTGAACAATACGTCGAGCATGGGAATTAGCGCCGCAAATGAAAGTGCGCTGAACAGGGCGTATAGAATATTGAAAAAAATATTTAAGTAACCGTATTTACGGTAGGGTCTCGCAAAGCGAAGGATCTTCTTAAAATACTCCATTAACCTATATTCAGTTCTTTTAGGATCCTATCGATCTTGGCATCGAGTTCGGCATCCACTTTTTTGAAATCGGCCACCCTGTCCAACTTGGTATTGATGCTAAAATAGAATTTGATCTTGGGTTCCGTACCACTGGGCCTAGCGGCCATTTTTGTGCCATCTTCGGCAATATAGATCAATACGTTCGATTTGGGGATGTCGATTTTGGTGGTTTCCCCCGTTATCATATTTTTGGAGGTAGCCGTATTGTAATCTTCCACGGCGATTACGGAGGAGCCATCTATGGATTTTATGGGGCTATCCTTAAAATCGATCATCATTTGTTTGATTTCCTCCGCTCCGGAAATTCCTTTTTTGGTAAGGGAGATCAGTTTTTCCTTATAAAAACCATAATCCGCATAACATTGGATCAAGTCCCTGTAAAAAGAACTGCCATTGGCCTTGGCATTTGCACCGATCTCGCAGGCCAATAGGGTAGCGGTAACCGCATCCTTGTCCCGTACAAAGTCGCCCACCATAAAGCCAAAGCTTTCTTCCCCGCCACCGATGAAAGGTTGTTCCGGAAAATCCTTGATCATTTTTGCGATCCACTTAAAACCGGTCAGGGCGGTCTTGCATTCCACACCATATGCTTTTGCCAAAGAATCCATCATGGGTGTGGAAACAATGGTGGAGGCAATAAATTCATTTCCGTTGATCCCTTTTTTCTTCCGTTGGTCCAACAGGAACTTGGTCATCATGATCATGGATTGGTTTCCGTTCAGGATGGTCATTTTTCCTTCTAGATCACGGACCGCGATCCCTAGCCGATCGCCATCGGGGTCGGTGCCTATTACCATATCCGCACTTATCTCCTCCGCTTTCCGGATGGCCATGGATAAGGCTTCCGGTTCTTCGGGATTGGGCGATTTAACGGTAGGGAAATCCCCGTTCGGTTTGGCCTGTTCCTCGATTATGGTAACGTTCTTGTACCCTGCTCTTTTTAAGACTTCCGGGATGGCGGTAATGGATGTACCGTGCAGGGGGGTGAACACAATCTTAAAGTTGTCCTTCCCCTTGGCGCCAAAACTCCCGTTTTTCACGGAGGCTTCTATAAAGGCCCCGTCTACTTCCCTGTCGATCAATTTTATTAAACTTTCAACGGTTCCGAATTTGATATCCTCAAATGAAAGCCTGTTGATCGCATTTACTATGGCCCCGTCCTGTGGGGGAACTATTTGTCCGCCATCGGTCCAATATACTTTATACCCGTTGTACTCCGGGGGGTTATGGGAAGCGGTCAGTACTATTCCGGCATGGCAGTTTAAATACCGGACGGCAAAGGATAGTTCGGGGGTGGTGCGCAACTGGGAAAATAGGTACACCTGTATCCCGTTGGCGGAAAAAACCTCGGCCACCGTCCTGGCCAAGGTATCGCTATTGTGCCGACAATCATAGGCGATCACTACTTTTATGGCCGTATTGGGGTATACTTCCTTAAGATAATTGCTTAGGCCCTGGGTACTTTTCCCCAAGGTATACTTATTGATCCTATTGGTGCCGGCTCCCATAATACCGCGCATCCCTCCCGTACCAAATTCAAGATCTTTATAGAAACGATCCTTTAATTCCTCGGTATTGCCCGCTATTAATCCCTTGATCTCCTCCTTGGTGGCCAGATCGAAAAAATCCGTCAACCAGCTTTTTGCATTATTGATTATGGCCTCCATGCTGTATGGTATTTAATTATATATTTTTAAAAATACGAAGATTATTCAATAGTTTTAATCAATATTGATGTTCTCCGAAATATTGTAACGCGTCTCGTTATTCCTAGAGCGCACCATGATTTCCCCTAGGAATCCGGCGAGAAATAACTGGGATCCTATCACCATGGAAATCAAGGATATAAAAAATTGGGGGCTGTCGGTAAGCAAGCTTCCATACGGATTTACGAATAGTTTGTCCACTCCCAAATA
>DATGQM010000146.1:0-2618 GCA_035304205.1 Arenibacter sp.
AACGAGGACGCAGGTGTATATTTTGATACCAATAAATCCGATGTAAAAGGTACATCTGCCACCACCTTAGATCGTTTGGTCGGGGTCTTAAAGGAATACCCCGATACCAATATCCTGGTAGAGGGACATACCGATAGCGCAGGGGCGGACGATTATAATATGACCCTATCCAAACAGCGTGCCCAATCGGTTACCAATTATTTGGTATCCAACGGGGTTTCCGCAGGGCGACTTACCACTAATTGGTATGGTGAGAACCAACCCAAGGCGGACAACGGCACAACTGCGGGAAAAGCGCAGAACCGAAGGGTGGAATTGGCAATAGTGGCCAATGAGGCCTTAAAACAAGAAGCCCGTACCCAGACACAATAAAAAAAGCCCCTAACCCTATTTTTCCTTTGTAATATCTAAGGGGATATTTCAATACTTTTAAACCCGACGGTTTTTGTCGGGTTTTTTTGTTTTAATTTCTGTATCTTTTTGCAATGGATACCTATGATGTGATTATAATCGGCGGCGGCCTGGCCGGAATAACGGCAGCCCTGCATTTGAAGAGGGAAAACTATCATATAGCCGTTTTTGAAAAGCAGGATTATCCCCATCATAAGGTCTGTGGGGAATATGTCTCCAATGAAATTGTGCCCTATTTGGAAAGCCTGGGGGTCGTACTTCCAAAAAATATACAGATCAACGAAATGGTATTGAGTACCGTGGTAGGGAAATCGCTTCGGGCCAAATTACCGCTGGGCGGACTCGGAATAAGCAGATTTGCATTGGATACGGCCCTTTACGCAAGAGCGGTTGCAATGGGTGTCGTTTTTATTCCCGAAAATGTGGTGTCCGCTGCCTTCGTAAAGGATACCTTTCTGGTAGAGGACCAGAAGGAAAATAAGTACAACTCCCAATTTGTCATAGGTGCCTACGGTAAAAGAGATACACTGGATAAAAGGCTCGATCGCCATTTTACTAGATCAAGATCGCCCTGGTTGGCGATAAAGGCCCATTATAGGCTTGATACCTTCCCGGACAATGAAGTAGGTCTCCATAATTTCAGGGGAGGATATGGGGGACTTTCCAAGACGGAAAGCGGAGCCGTCAATTTTTGCTACCTGACCTCCTATGAAAGCTTTAAGAAAGAAAAGGATATAGAACATTTTAACAAGAACGTGGTGGCCAAAAATCCTTACCTGTCCCATTTTTTGGATAAGGCGGAAATGATTTTCGCTAGCCCCCTCACCATAGGGCAGATTTCCTTTGATAAAAAAAAGAGCGTAGAGGCACATATGATCATGTGCGGGGATACGGCGGGGCTTATCCATCCCTTTTGTGGTAACGGGATGGCCATTGCCGTACATAGTGCCAAAATAGCCTCTCAACTGTTGCATCGTTATTTTATGGATCCGGATTACCAACGGCATCAGGTGGAGAGCGATTATACCCTATTATGGGAAAATACATTTGGTAGGCGATTATGGACGGGCAGGCAACTGCAATCGGTTTTACTGAAACAAGGGATTTCCGGCCTTGCCATGGGAACTATAGGTCGCTTCCCCACCCTTCTACAAAAATTGATCCGGGAAACCCATGGGAAAATAATCGAAACGGTATGAATTTTAGGGACCGTAGTAAGGAGCCGGAAATAATGGACGATCCAAATTTGGACCTTGCGGCCCTAAAGAAAGTGTTCGTAGATATCAACAAGGTGAACAAGGTATTAAACGGGTATTTCATCACCCTAAAGGCCCTTGAAAAAATGCTTGATGAAAATCCACAATCCGGTTATACCCTAATGGACCTGGGCTGTGGGGACGGGGACATGTTAAAGCAGATCGCCCTTTATTTTAAGGATCGTCCAATATCGTTGAACCTGATAGGGGTGGACCTAAACGGGAACGCTATTAAAATTGCCATGGAGAATTGTATGGCCTTTCCCAATATATCCTTTTTGCAAAAGGATATTTTAAGCCTGGAGGTCAACACTCCCCAATGTGATATTTTGTTGTGCACCCTTACGATGCACCATTTTGGGAAGGAGGAAATCCCGGTTTTTTTGCAGCGGATCGTTCAACTTTCGCAAATAGGGATTATAATCAATGATCTTCAAAGAAGTAGGGTCTCCTATTACCTCTTTAAAATATTTAGTGTTATTTTTATAAAGACCCATATTGCAAGGTATGATGGACTGATTTCTATCAAAAGAGCCTTTGCGAAGTCGGAATTAAAGGAATATTCCAAGATATTTCCCCATTTGGTTCATCAAATTAGGTGGAAATGGGCCTTTAGGTATCTTTGGGTGATGCAAATAAAAAGAGAATAGATTTCCTATGAATAAAACTAGAATTGTGACCGTCACCAAGGAATTGCCCCGGTACAGTAGGGATACCAAGGATATTTTGCCCCTTGTAGAGAATTGGTTGAGCGGACAGGGAGATCGGTTTCAGCGCAAAATATTGAAAATCTTTGAGGGAGCGGCGGTAGACAGGCGTTATAGCATTATGAGCCCCGAAGAAGTTTTTACGGCCTCTTCCTTTGAGAAGAAAAACAATATCTATATCCGGGAAGTCAGGCAATTGGGGAGTCAAGTTCTAAAAAAGGCATTGGATAAAATGAATTGGCAG
>DATGQM010000147.1:0-6641 GCA_035304205.1 Arenibacter sp.
ACGCCGAGGATGACAATCCGTTTCTTACCAAAGGCCTGCCAAATGCTAACGAAGCGTTTGGTAGTACCATGAACCGGGATGCTATGGAGGAGGATAACGACGTTCCCTTTTAGCTCGGCTCGGGTCAGGAATACCGAATAGGAATTTTTCCCATCGGATAAATTAACATACCAATTGGATAAATTGAATCGCTTTAATAAAAAAAATAAAAGGTCTCGGATTTCCTTTGGAGACCTTTTTTTGTTTATTTCCTGCTTTTTATATGGCGTTTCTTCCTGGGGTTCCCATATTTTGATCCCGATGGATGCCGAAGGTCAAAAAAACCATCTCAAAGCTTATGGGATTACCTATTGGGTACTGGCCAAGGAACAAAACGTACAGTGGTTGTTAAATTATAGGGGCGGTTCCTTTTTGTTGCCAGATGGGGAAATCATTCGACGGGAATGCCGAATACGGGGGGTCTCTTTCGAAATCCTATCCGATCTGCAGGCCGGGGAGCTCTTGGAGGAAATTGGTAGTCCCTCCCGGAACCAGGAAGCCGTTGTTCTGGAAAAGGCGCCCAAGATTGCGGTCTATACCCCTAAAGAGACCCCTCCGTGGGACGATGCCGTTACCATGGTGCTTTCCTATGCCGAGATCCCCTACGAAAAAATATATGATGGGGAGGTGTTAGGGGACCAACTGTTACTTTATGATTGGCTGCACTTGCACCATGAGGATTTCACAGGACAGTACGGCAAGTTTTACGGCGCATTTAGGGCGGCCCCCTGGTATATAGAGGCCAAAATGAACGCAGAGGCCATGGCCCATAAATTGGGTTTCGACAAGGTTTCCGGTCAAAAATTGGCCGTTGCCCTAAAGATCCGGGACTATGTTGTGGGTGGTGGGTTTATGTTTGCCATGTGTTCCGCAACGGATAGTTTTGATATTGCCCTGGCCGCAGGGGGAGTGGATATTTGCGAGCCCATGTTCGATGGGGATCCTTCGGAGGCCAATTACCAATCTAAGCTCGATTATGGGAAGACCTTTGCCTTTACCGACTTTATCTTGGAACGGAATCCCCTGCGGTATGAATTTTCATCCTTAGATATGACCGCCAAGCGGAACAATGTTCCCCGCGAATCCGATTATTTTTCCTTAATGGAATTCTCTGCCAAATGGGACCCGGTACCTACTATGTTATGCCAGAACCATACCGCCCTTGTAAAGGGATTTATGGGGCAGACCACCGCATTTGCCCGCGACGAGATCAAACCTACCGTATTGGTAATGGGAGAGAACAAAATTAATGGGGAGGCCCGCTATATCCATGGCATTAAGGGAAAAGGCTTCTTTACCTTCTATGGCGGTCATGACCCGGAAGATTACGAACATAAGGTAGGAGATCCAAGGACCGAACTGGAGCTGCACCCTTCTTCCCCGGGCTACCGTTTGATTCTTAACAATGTATTGTTCCCCGCCGCTAAGAAAAAAGAGCGGAAGACCTGATCTTTATTGAATGGATGATGTTTCCGTCCTACGGGTTTAACAATTGATCCAGGACCTTTTCCACCCCAAGATCGTCGTTGCTTACGGTCCGATAGTTGGCCGCGGCCATTACATTTTGGTGCGCATTGGCCATGGCATAGCTGAAGTGGCCCATGGCCAACATTTCCAGGTCGTTGTTATAATCGCCAAAGACCATTGTTTCTTGCTTGCCTATGCCATATTGCTCCTGTAGTTTTTGTAGGGCATACCCCTTGTTGGCGTTCATTTCGGAAAGGTCGAGCCAATTTTCGCCCGAAACCTTCACCTTTAATCTTGATTCCAGGTGCTTTACAATGGGATAGATATGTTGTTCCGAACTCTGGAAATGGTAAAGTGCAATTTTTAAAATCTCCCCATCAAAAGCGACAAGGTCGTCCACCACGGTATATTCCGAATAATATTCCCTTAATTTTGCTTCAAAAGCCTCGGATTCGCCATTGATATAGGCATTTTCTTTTCCACATAGTACGGTATGTACCCCTTCTACTCCTTTAAGAAGGCCCAATACCTCTTGGATGGTATCGCGGTTTAAGGGGGTAACAAGTATTTCTTTTTCCTGTTTCCGTACGTAGGCCCCATTCTCTGCAACTACTATAATATCTTCCTTAATGGAATCCAGTTTTTCTATAATACTGAAATATTGTCTTCCGCTGGCGGCGACAAATTTTATGTCCCGTTTTTTTAATTCTTGGAATTGGGCCAGGAACTTATCGCTTACCTCGTGGTCCGAATTCAATAAGGTGCCATCCATATCGGTCACCACCATTCTTACTTTTGATAGATCCATTAAAAATTAACTTTAATCCGCAAAGGTATCGGATATAATTCTAAATAACGGCCTGCTTGTATAAAGTTTATCATTTAGTGGTAAGCGCGGCTCAAAGTCGGGAGACTTTGCGCAGCGGAGGTAAGTGCTGAGCAAAAAAGTCGAAAGTTTAAGGTCGATGACTTACTGCATGTGGCTTAAAGCATATAGCCTACAGCCCTAAAAAAAAAGCCCGTCCTTTTGGAACGGGCCCTATAGGCGAGATATGTTATTGATCTATTTTACTTTGTTCAGGATAGCCTTAAAAGCTTCCGGGTGGTTCATGGCCAAATCGGCCAATACCTTACGGTTCAGCCCTATATTATTGGCTTTTACCTGGCCCATAAACTGGGAATAGGACATTCCGTGCAATCTGGCCCCGGCATTGATACGGATGATCCATAGGGAACGGAAGTTTCTTTTCTTGGTTCTACGGTCCCTATAAGCATATAACATTGCTTTTTCGACCGCATTTTTGGCTACCGTCCATACGTTTTTACGTCTTCCAAAGTAACCTTTGGCCTGCTTCATCACTTTTTTTCTTCTAGCTCGTGAAGCAACTGAATTTACTGATCTTGGCATAATTTAATTGTTTTTTGTAGTGGGCGATCCTTTTAGGAAGAATACTTTTAATGCCCATCTCCAGGGTTAATAATTACCGAAAGGATATTACTTTAAACGTAATTGTTCCTTAATGTTGTTAACATCCGCCTTGTCTACTAGGCCGGAATGGGTTAACGCTAGCTTACGCTTTTTAGATTTCTTCGTAAGAATATGGCTCTTAAAGGCGTGCTTTCTTTTGATTTTACCGGTACCGGTAAGCTTAAATCGCTTTTTAGCACTGGATTTTGTTTTTTGTTTAGGCATTTGCTTCCTATTTATTAATTTATCTCGCTTATTATTTTTATGCCGGGCCATACCCGGTATTTTTTGATCTTGCCCCTATTCGTTTGATTGAACGGGACTATTTTTTGGCTTTGGGGGTAAGGAACATGGTCATCCGTTTTCCTTCCAGTTTTGGCATTTGTTCTACCTTTCCAAGATCTTCCAGCTCGGATGCCAATTTAAGCAAGAGTATCTCGCCTTGGTCCTTATAGACTATGGACCTTCCCTTAAAAAATACATAGGCTTTTAACTTGGCCCCGTCCTTTAGGAACTTTTCTGCGTGTTTCTTCTTAAACTCGTAATCGTGATCATCCGTTTGGGGCCCGAACCTAATTTCCTTTACGACAACTTTGGTGGCTTTGGCCTTCATGACCTTTTCACGCTTCTTTTGTTCGTACAGGAATTTTTTGTATTCTATTATTTTACAGACAGGGGGATCCGCCTTAGGGGAAATCTCTACTAGGTCCAATTCCAATTCCTCGGCCTTGGCAAGGGCTTCCCTTATGCTATATACTCCTACTTCTACATTGTCGCCGACCAACCTGACCTTGGGCGCTAATATTTTTTCATTGATATTATGGGGATTTTTATTTTCCCTTCTAGGTTGTGGTCTAAATCTTTTTCGTATTGCTATGGCTCGTATATTTTAATTAAACTTAATTTTTAAAACGATTTTAAGGTACTATTTATTTCGTTGGCTACCAAGTCGGAAAACGCTTTTAGGGTAATGGAGCCCAAATCTTGTCCTCCATGCCTTCTCACGGAAATAGTTCCATTTAACTCTTCATTTTCGCCGACGATGATCATGAAAGGAAATTTTTTCATCTCCGCCTCCCGTATTTTTTTGCCGATCGTTTCGTTTCTATTATCAATGAGGGCGCGAAGGTCGTTATTTTCCAAGGAATTTAAAACTTTTTTGGCATATATTTCATGTTTTTCGCTCACGGGAAGTAGAATCGCCTGTTCCGGCGCTAGCCAGAGGGGAAAATTACCACCGGTGTGTTCCAGGAGGAGGGCTATAAATCTTTCCATACTTCCAAAGGGGGCCCTATGTATCATAACCGGCCTGTGCGATTCGTTATCGCTACCCTTATAGGTAAGGTCAAAGCGTTCCGGAAGGTTGTAATCTACCTGTATGGTACCCAATTGCCAATTTCTCCCCAGCGCATCCTTCACCATAAAGTCGAGCTTGGGCCCATAGAAGGCCGCTTCCCCACTTTCGATTACAAAGGTCAGTCCTTTTTCGGTAGCGGCATTGATAATGGCATTTTCGGCTTTTTCCCAATTCTCCAACGAACCTATATATTTTTCCGGTTTTTCCAGGTCCCGAACGGAAACCTGGGCAGTAAAGTTTTCGAAACCTAAAGATCCCAGTACATATAAGGTAAGATCTATAACGTTCTTAAACTCATCGGCCAATTGGTCCGGGGTACAAAAAATATGGGCATCGTCCTGTGTAAATCCCCTTACCCGTGTCAGACCGTGCAGCTCCCCGCTTTGTTCATAGCGATAAACGGTTCCGAACTCCGCATATCGTTTTGGCAATTCCTTATAGCTAAAAGGTTTGGCGTTGTATATTTCGCAGTGGTGCGGGCAGTTCATGGGTTTTAACAGGAACTCCTCATCCTCCTTTGGTGTTTTTATGGGTTGAAAGCTATCTTCCCCATATTTGGCATAATGGCCGGAAGTAACATAGAGTTCCTTTTGTCCGATGTGTGGGGTGACCACCATCTCATAGCCCGCTTTTTTCTGTGCCTTTTTTAGGAACTGTTCCAACCTGTCCCGCAGGGCGGCCCCTTTGGGCAGCCATAGGGGGAGTCCTTGGCCTACTTTTTGGGAAAAGGTAAAAAGCTCCAATTCCTTTCCCAATTTCCGGTGGTCGCGTTTTTTGGCCTCCTCAAGAAGTTCCAAATAATCGGTAAGCTCCTTTTGTTTGGGGAAGGAGATGCCGTATACCCGTGTCAACTGGTTGTTTTTTTCATTGCCCCTCCAGTATGCACCTGCTACACTTAAAATTTTTATGGCCTTGATCACTCCCGTATTGGGGATATGCCCCCCCCGGCATAGGTCGGTGAAAGTATCGTGGTCGCAAAAGGTGATGGTGCCATCCTCTAGGCCATCTATTAATTCTACCTTATATTGGTTGCCTTGTGAACGGTATAGTTCCAATGCGGCCGCCTTGGATGCCGAACGCATTTTAAAATCGTGTTTGCCCCTGGCTATTTCCAGTGCTTTTTTTTCTATTTCGGGAAAATCCTTTTCCGAGATGGAACCCTCTCCCAGGTCCACATCATAATAAAACCCGTTTTCGATAGCGGGCCCAATGGTCAATTTTATCCCCGGATATAATTCTTCCAAGGCTTGTGCGACCACGTGGGAGGTAGAATGCCAGAAGGCCGTTTTTCCTTCCTTATCGTTCCAGCTATACAGAACAAGCGTACCATCCGCCATCAATGGGGTAACTGTTTCAACGGTGGTTCCATTGAATTTTGCGGAGATTATATTTCGTGCCAGGCCTTCGCTGATGCTCTTGGCCACCTCTAAGGGAGTGGTTCCTTTTGCGTATTCCCTGACCTTTCCGTCCGGTAGCGTAATTTTGATCATACCTTGATTTGTAGTAAATAAGTGTGCAAAGATAACATCTAGTAGTTATGCAGGCAATATATAAGGAATATTTTGTGGTGTTTATCAATAGATTTCTCCTTTCCCGATTCGGGCGGATAGCGTTTTTGGCGTTCCCTCCGTTGTCGGGCCGGGCTCTCCGCTATATCCCTTGCCTTGCTGCGGGGATGCCGCTTCGATCCCTAACGCGAAAGCATATTGTTGTTGACTGTACGTTTAGCGCTTAGCACCGCCCAGCGCATACCGCTATATACTATATATGATAGACCTTAAACCTTGAGCCTTCCTGCCAACTGCAACTGCGAACTGCCGACTCATATTCTCACATCTCAATACTCACATTTCAATACTCAATACTATTTCTCAAAATTCAATCCTTTCAAGTTTCTCTTTTCCAAGGTGTTGTGGGAATCGCTCGAAAAAACTTAAAAAAACCTCAACAAAAGTCTTGTGTTATCGGGAAAAGGATAGTAGCTTTGCACCCCGCAAACGGAGCGAAAGCGAGTTTGTGGCATGACGAGGAGATCGTCGCGTTTTTTGAGGTTCCCGATCCGGGATCGGGGTGCAAAATGGAGGGAAAAATTTTTTCCGAAAAAAAACTTGCGGGATCAAAAAAGGGTCGTAAGTTTGCACCCGCTTAGGAAACTTGGCGTAAGAGTCAAATAGGATTGAAAAGTTCATGGACATATTGTAAAGACAGCGAGCCCGCTCCCCGAACCCGGGGGGCGGGCGAATAAAAGAACCTATAGTACGGGCCGGGCGCTAACCTTGATGGTGGATCTAAAGTAATTTAAGAATCAAC
>DATGQM010000148.1:0-4020 GCA_035304205.1 Arenibacter sp.
TAAATGCCGATCTCAAATACAATCTTTTGGGCCTCCCGCAATCCAAAAATGGAACCCATTTAAAACGTATAAAAGCTTATCAGGAGTTCTGGCATAGTTGGAGGACCTTCCATCCAGGAGTAAAAAAAATTGAATGAGTAGAGACGCACGACCGTGCGTCTCTACTGCCGATTCCAGATAGTATCATTCATATTCATTTAACTACATTTGTGATGATGGAAGAAAAATCCTCAAAAAAATTTCGCCCGGACCGATCGTAAGAATGTTAAATAAACGAACATAAAAAAAGATACGTTATGATGTCAAATATTGGGCTGATCATTGAAGAAAAAGCCGCCGATATCGGAAATTTTTTAGTGGGAAGGTTGCTCCCGTTCCGCGAGAAAAGAGCTGTTGGCCCTTTTGTTTTTATCGATCATATGGGCCCCACGGCCTTGAAGGATTATCAGAATCTGGACATTGCACCGCATCCCCATATTGGACTCTCAACGCTGACCTATCTTCTTGAAGGAGCCATCTTTCATCGGGATAGCATCGGAAATGCAGTTGAGATCGAACCTGGGGCGGTCAACTGGATGACATCCGGCAAGGGTGTTGTACACTCGGAAAGAACACCGGAATATTTAAGGATAACGGATAAGAGACTTCATGGTTTCCAGATCTGGGTGGGACTTCCAAAACATTTGGAACGGAGCGAACCTACTTTTTACCATATCGAAGCTGATGGAATTCCTGTTTGGCAGGAAAATGACATTCAGTATAAATTGATTGCCGGCGAAGCGTTCGGAAGAAAATCCCCGGTCCCGGTCCACAGTAAATTGTTTTTTATTGAAATCAAGACTACTTCGGCACAGAAATTAAATATCGGAGCGGATCTATATGGCGAAGTAGCGATGTATGTTTTGGACGGTACCGTAAATATAGAAGGAAACAGTTATGGGTCCAAACAGTTGTTGATCGCCAAAAACGCTAAGCTTTGTGAATTCGGGATGAGTGAAAATGCTACCGTCTATCTTTTCGGGGGGGAACCTTTTGAAGAGGAGCGTTTTATCTTCTGGAATTTTGTAAATTCAAATAAAACGTTGATCGATGAAGCCAAGGTGAACTGGAAAAACCAAGATCATGATGCTTTCCCGTTGGTCCCGGGAGATGAAAAGGAATATGTACCCTTACCGGAATCATTTTTAAAATTAAAAAAATGAGCCTGATCAAAAAAGTAGTTGATAGCTATTATGTAACAAAAATTAAGGCATGGATCAACTTAGAGGAATACCTCGCGTAATGGGCATTACAAGTAATGCGGAAAAGAATTACGGCATGCGATTGGTAAAAAAACGGCCGGGAATTCATGGGGAATAACAGGGAGGCAATCGCCGTATACGGCTAAATTCATGAATGTTGTTTACTTTAGTGCCAAAGTATTTCCATGGAAAAGGACAAATTAAGGAACGTGTTTTTGAAAGGGGCGATAAGGCCCCAATTTATTGCCGATTCGATAGCAAGGCACCAATCCAGGACCACAATTGGTGCCCATGATATTTTTTTGGGGCAGGTAAGGGCCGACATCATCGATGGGGCCGAAGTGAAGGCGATAGAATACACGGCCTATGAGGCAATGGCCAACCAAAAATTTCACGAGATCCGGGAGGCCGCCTTTGCAAAGTACCCATTGAGCTGCATGCATATCCATCATAGTCTGGGAATAGTTCCTGTCGGGGGGATATGTCTTTTTGTTTTTGTTTCCTCCCCCCATAGAAAAGAGGTTTTTGGGGCATTACACCATATAGTGGAGGAAATTAAGAAGGAAGTTCCTATTTTTGGGAAGGAAATCTTTGAGGATGATTCCTATCAATGGAAGGTAAATAAATAATAATGGTAGATATTACCCATAAAGAACACACCTTGCGTACCGCTGTGGCCCGGGCCATAGTACAGGTTAGCCGGGAGGAAACCATCGCGGCAATAAAGAACAATGCCGTGCCCAAGGGCGATGTTTTTGCGATGAGCCGGGCGGCAGGCCTTTTAGGGGTCAAGAAAACGGCCGATCTATTGCCCGATTGTCACCCTATGCCCATAGAATGTACGGATATATCTTATTCGATAAATGGATTGTGCATAGAGGTCCTGATTACCGTAAAGACCATATACAAGACCGGGGTGGAGGTAGAGGCCATGCACGGTGCCAGTATTGTGGCACTTAATATGTACGATATGTTAAAACCGATAGATAAGGGTATCGAAATCCTAAATATTAAGCTCCTGAAAAAAACAGGGGGCAAGTCGGATATCGCTGTCGGGGAATAAGATGTATATGTAACTTTGAACTTTGCATGATCATAATATGTAATAATCGTATCTTTGGGATATGAAAGTAGTAGCTTTTTATAGGATTTTACTTTTAATACTGGTTTTGGGCTTCGGAAGGACGACCATGGAACCTGCCGGATTTGCCCATTACAGTGATATTGTTTTCGATTACGGGACCGATACGGATAGTTATCCCCAGTATGGGGATATCCCTGCCAACTCCCATATTTTATTCCATGAACGCAATTCGGAACTGCCGGCCGCTTCCAAACTGAAAACCTATCCAGGCCATCCAGGCCTGAACAGGGAAAGCGGTCCTTATTTGGTAAATAGAAAATCCCTTCTCCCAATAGATAGTGATGAAAATATCACGGTGGGTCTGGACAGTCTGACCATTATTTTTCCTTTTCATACTTTTTTATAGGACCCTTCCCCTAATTTTCGAAGGTCTTTAAAATGTGAATGACCTATTCTGACATTTTACATGCCTTCCCATTTCTTCCAAAACATTCTTTTGGAAGGATGTCCCTGTTCCTGCTCTAAGGATTGGGGACAGATCCAGTCTGAAAATACAATTATAAACTTAGGCGGATCCCATGTTTATCGATTAGCGTTCGGGATATTTTTCCCGCAAAGACACCATAGTCCCGATATTTGGGACCGATCGTGCCTGGTCCCTATGGGAGCTGTGGGCTTTCATAAGGAGCGACCGTTATAACAATCCCGGGACCGCCCTTATATAAAATAATAATGAATACACCTGTAATATTAATATCCATACTTTTAGTATTGGCCGTCTTCGTCCCATTTTTCATTTTGAATAGTTCCGGGAAGGGAGCGTCTAAATTGATATCAAAACAAGTAAAGCAAATAGTAAAAGGGGACCGTCTTAAATTTGATCTGAAGGAAGGTTGGGGCAGTTCCTTTATTGCTATCGATAGGGCACAAAAAACCTTGTTGTTCGCCGAAGTGGTGAATGATGAAGTGGTAGTCGAAAAAATAGCTTTGGATCAAGTGGCGAAATCGGCTATCCAAAAGAAGCTCAAACTGGAAAAGACCAATATGGGCAATGCGAACGTCCTACAGAAATTGGACTTGGTGATTACTTTTTCTACGGGTCACAACGAGACCCTTTTATTAAATTTTTATAATGCGGATAATTCGTATACCGAAGATTATGAAATGCAACGGGCAGAGAAATGGGAAACGATTATAAATGAGGCCGTTAAAGCAATGGCCTTGGAAAGAAAAGTAGCATGATTCCCTAAAATAAATGGAACAAAAAAGGGAACTGTCCGCATACGTATACGGACAGTTCCCTTTGCTTTTATGGGGCGGGGCACAGAATTACTTTCGCCTGACCCATATTTCATGTATGGGGTCGCCCTTACTGCTCTTACCGTTCTGGTACCAATCGCTGTTCTTTAGCTCAAAATTGAAAGTAAGGCTTGCGCCTACCCTGGAATTGTCCCTGGAAAAATAGAGTATGGATTCTGTGTATTTGCCATTGGCCGCATCGTAGGTGCCACCCCCGGTGCCCGAGAATTCCATGGTTTCCGTATTATAGGCGATCCATTGGAAATACCCGTTCATCAAGAACTTCATAGTTTTTCGTGGTTTATTGGAATTATCTACCCGCTCCTCCCCTTGATCGGTTACCCTGCCGCCAAATAACCATTTGCCATCCAATACTTTGGAGTCCCGGGTAGTAGG
>DATGQM010000149.1:0-4995 GCA_035304205.1 Arenibacter sp.
ATATCTACATATGAAAAGAAGAGATTTTATCCAAAAAACGGCCCTCACCAGCGGTGCAGTAACCCTGGGAGGAACAATGGCATACGGTGCGGCCGACCGTAGCAGCAAGAAACATTCGTTCAACCTAAAGTATGCCCCCCATTTTGGGATGTTTAAGAACCATGCCGGGGCAGACCTTATCGACCAATTAAACTTTATGGCCGACCAAGGTTTTACCGCCCTGGAGGACAATGGGTTAATGGGCAGGGACGTAGCCATGCAGAACAAGATCGGGGAAACATTGGCACGGAACAATATGACCATGGGCGTATTTGTGATCGATAAGGGAGGCAATATGGCCAACACCTTGGCGGCCGGCAAACAGGAAAATGTAGATATATTCCTAGATGGGTGCAGGAAGGCCGTAGAGGTGGCCAAACGCGTCAATGCCAAATGGATGACCGTGGTACCGGGCGCCTACGAAAGAAATCTTCCGATCGGTATACAGAACGCCAATGTGATCGAGGCCCTGCGCAGGGGAGCGGAAATATTGGAGCCCCATGGGCTGGTGATGGTCCTGGAACCCCTTTCCGATTCACCGGACCTCCATTTACAGACCTCGGAGCAAACCTATCTGATCTGTAAGGGCGTAAATAGCCCGTCATGCAAAATACTGTACGACATCTATCATATGCAAAAAAACGAGGGACACCTGATCCATAATATGGACCTTACCTGGAACGAAATTGCTTATATCCAGATCGGGGACAACCCTGGGAGAAATGAACCTACCACGGGGGAAATCAACTATAGGAATGTCTTTAAATATCTCCACGGGAAAGGGTTCAAGGGAATATGTGGAATGGAGCACGGCAACTCCAGGCCCAATAAGGAAGGGGAGCTTGCCGTGATCAATGCGTATAAGGAGGTAGACAATTTTTTATAGTCGGGCCATCCCAATTAACTTTCCGTTTAGAAAGGTTCCGCCCGTTTTCCACGTCAAAAAAGGATGGAACCTTTATATCTCATAGGAGCATACGGTACACTATTCTTCATAGGAAGAATGGCATACCGTTACTATATTAAAAAATGACCTTAAGGAAAGTAATGATTACTGGGCCTTTATACTATCTCCTATGTGACCTTATATTTTATCGTGACCATTATAAAAAAATCCCGGAAGCGTATACTTCCGGGATTTTTAAGGTTATAAATAACTTATCGTGATCAAGATCCGCACATTAAGCAATCATCATCGGCCTGCCCCTCCTTTGCCCTTGCGATCAATTCCTTCATTTCCGAGGCGGTCAATGGTTGCACTTCCATCTCCGGTTGTTGTACCGGAACGGGATCTACCGTAATAGATCTGGTAATTTCGGGAGCAATAATGGCCGCCTCGATCCCTTTGTCATCCAAAACTTCCTGTTTTTTGCTGTTATCCAAGGTGAATTTAATGGCATCTGCCGCCGCCTTGGTCCTTAGGTAGTACATTCCTGTCTTTAGACCGCTTTTCCAGGCATAAAAATGCATGGAGGTCAACTTGGAGAAATTGGCATTCTCCATAAACAGGTTAAGGGACTGACTTTGATCTATAAAATAACCACGTTGTCTGGACATATCGATAATATCCTTCATACTCAGCTCCCAAACGGTCTTATACAATTCCTTGATATCGGCAGGAATGGCATCTATATGTTGTACGGAACCATTGGCCCGCATCAGTTCCTGTTTCAGGCCCTCGTTCCAGAGTCCAAGACCTACTAGATCTTCCAACAAATGCTTATTTACCACGATAAATTCTCCCGACAGTACCCTACGGGTATAGATATTGGAGGTATAAGGTTCAAAACATTCGTTATTGCCCAGGATCTGGGAGGTGGAAGCTGTTGGCATCGGAGCTACCAATAGGGAATTCCGGACACCGTTCTTCTGGACCTCCTTGCGCAATTTGCCCCAATCCCATCTTCCCGATAGCTCCTCGTCCTTTACGCCCCACAGGTTATGCTGAAATTCCCCTTGGGAGATCGGTGAGCCTTCGTAACTGGCATACACCCCTTCTTCCTTGGCCATTTCCATGGAGGCGGTAAGGGCCGCGAAATATAAGGTCTCGAAAATTTCTTGGTTCAATTTTTGGGCACCATCGCTAGTAAAGGGCAGTCTCAGCATTATAAATACGTCTGCCAATCCCTGGACCCCCAAACCTATGGGCCTATGGCGCATATTGGAATTTTCGGCTTCCTTGACCGGATAATAATTACGGTCTATCACCCTGTTCAGGTTCTTGGTCACCTGCTTGGTGACCCTGAACAGTTCCTTATGGTCAAATTCCCCGTTTTTGATGAACATGGGCAGGGCGATGGATGCCAGATTACATACGGCGACCTCATCGGGGGAAGTATATTCCAGGATTTCCGTACATAAGTTGGAAGAACGTATGGTTCCCAGGTTCTTTTGGTTGCTCTTACGGTTGGCGGCATCCTTGTAAAGCATATAGGGGGTGCCGGTCTCAATTTGGGATTCCAGTATCTTTTCCCAAAGGTCCCGGGCCTTAACGGTCTTTCTTCCTTTATTATCCGCCTCGTATTTTAGATAAAGTGATTCGAACTCCCCGCTGTGCACTTTATATAGCCCCGGACATTCATTGGGGCACATAAGGGTCCAATTTTCATTGGCCTCCACCCTCTTCATGAATAGGTCCGGTATCCACATGGCATAAAAAAGATCACGGGCCCGCATTTCCTCCTTTCCATGATTCTTCTTCAGATTAAGAAAATCAAAGATATCCGCATGCCATGGCTCCACATAGATCGCAAAACTACCCTTTCGTTTTCCGCCCCCCTGATCCACATAACGGGCCGTATCATTAAATACCTGTAACATGGGCACAATTCCGTTGGAAGTACCGTTGGTCCCGGCGATATAGGATCCGGTAGCGCGCACATTATGGATGGAAAGACCGATCCCCCCGGCCGATTGGGAAATCTTTGCGGTCTGTTTTAGGGTATCGTAAATCCCGTCTATGCTATCATCCTTCATGGCCAAGAGAAAACAGGAAGACATTTGGGGCTTGGGCGTTCCTGCATTGAACAGGGTAGGGGTAGCGTGGGTAAAATATTTTTTGGACATCAGCTCATAGGTCTCCATAACCGATTCCAGATCGTTCAAATGGATCCCAATGGCAACGCGCATCAACATATGCTGGGGCCGTTCGGCTATTTTACCGTTGATCTTTAACAGGTACGAACGCTCCAAGGTCTTAAAACCAAAATAATCATACCCAAAATCGCGGTTATAAATAATGGTAGAGTCCAGTTTTTCCGCATTTTCCGCTATCACCCTATAGACCTCATCGGAGAGCATGGGCGACGCTTTCCCCGTTCTGGGGTTTATGTACCCGTACAGGTCCCCCATCGTTTCCGAAAAGGATTTCTTGGTATTCTTATGAAGATTGGAAACGGATATCCGTGCCGCCAATTTTGCATAGTCGGGATGGGAAGTGGTCATGGTCGCCGCTATTTCCGCGGCCAGGTTATCCAGTTCCGAAGTGGTCACCCCGTCATAAAGTCCTTCGATCACCCTCATGGCCACTTTTAGGGGATCCACCAGATCATTAAGGCCGTAGCACAACTTTCTTACCCTGGCCGTGATCTTATCGAACATCATCAGCTCTTTTCTACCATCTCTTTTTATTACAAACATATGCTACAATTTTATAAGTGAACACCTTAGATCGGGTTATCGGGAATATGTTAAGATCAACATATCGATTACGGCATAATATTCCCGATACCCCAAAAGGAATATTTTGCCATTAGGGACCGATCAAAAATCGGCATCGAAACTAATTTTCTGGGAGTCCTCATCCTTGTCCTTGTTCATTACCCCTGCTTTTTGATATTCCGCTACGCGCTTTTCAAAAAAGTTGGTTTTTCCCTGAAGGGAGATCATATCCATAAAATCGAACGGATTTGCCGAATTGTAAACCTTCTCGCATCCCAGTTCTACCAATAGGCGGTCGGTTACAAACTCCAGATACTCCGTCATCAATTTAGAATTCATGCCGATCAGGCTCGCCGGCAACGATTCGGTAATAAATTCCCTTTCGATGTTAAGGGCATCCACCAAAATATCCGTGATCCGTGATTTGGGCACTTTATTGATCAGGTGGTGGTTATGAAGATGGACCGCATAGTCACAATGCATCCCCTCGTCCCTGGATATCAGTTCGTTGGAAAAGGTAAGTCCGGGCATCAGCCCTCTTTTCTTCAGCCAAAAAATAGAACAGAAAGCCCCGGAAAAGAAAATACCTTCCACGGCCGCAAAGGCGATCAACCTTTCGGCAAAACTAGGGGACTCTATCCATTTTAGGGCCCAATCCGCCTTCTTCTTGATAGCGGGGAAATTTTCGATGGCGTTAAAGAGCAGTTCCTTTTCCTTCTCGTCCTTTACGTAGGTGTCTATCAACAATGAATAGGTTTCCGAATGGATATTTTCCATCATGATCTGAAATCCGTAAAAGAATTTAGCCTCCGCATATTGCACTTCGCTCACAAAATTCTCCGCTAGATTCTCGTTTACAATACCGTCCGAAGCGGCAAAAAATGCCAGGACGTGTTTTATAAAATAGCGTTCATCACTATTTAGTTTATTGTTCCAATCGTTTAGGTCCGAATGCAGGTCGATCTCTTCCGCGGTCCAGAAACTTGCCTGACATTTCTTATACCAATCCCACAGGTCGTGATGCTTGATGGGAAAAATAACAAAGCGGTTAAGGTTTTCTTCCAGGATCGGCTCGATAGCTACTGACATAATTTGATAGATTTATAGGTTCTTTAAAATTATCGGGGAAAAACTGCCCTATAGGGGCGTTAACAAAGGTTATAAAATACCCCCAATAACTAAAGCCCGATTATGACTTATGCCCACAAAGTTTTTAACACTTTGTTGAAATCCATCCTCGGCAGTGATGTTCATTACCATTTGGCAGTGGGCAGTGTTGAGTTATGGGGCTATATG
>DATGQM010000150.1:0-4782 GCA_035304205.1 Arenibacter sp.
TGAGCCGGAAAAAGTGAATAGCGACCCATATGGTGAAGGTTGGATCATTAAGGTGAAGATCGGCGATAGTTCTGAAATAGGGGGTTTGCTGACAGATGCCCAATACAAGGAACTAATTGGTGCTTAAAAAGTATTTTTTTACCCTTGCATTTATAAGCTGGATTATATTTGTTACAGTGCTCAGCTTAATTTCTTTTAAGGGGAACGATATACTCCCTTCCCTTAACATTCCCCATATGGATAAATTGGTCCATATGGGTTTTTATTTTGGGACCAGCGTATTGGGAATCCTATTCATAAGGGAAAGAAAGAGGGGCATGGTCCCGCTTCAAAAAACAATGTTATGGACGGTGGTTTTCGCCATTCTTTATGGCATAATTATTGAGGTATTACAATCGGTGTTTACCTTGGATCGCAGCGGGGATATCCTGGATGTCCTTGCCAATAGTTCGGGAGCTATATTAGGATGTTTTTTGATGAAATTTGTTTTTTCCGGGAAAAGTCCATTGAAATGGGGCCGATAGTATTTTTTTGAATATCTTGGGAACGGAATGTAATGGAGGCGATCGGCCAAGTGGAAAAAAATAGATAGCTCCCGACGATTTTATCAATTATAGGTTTTGATCTGAGTGTATTTGGACGGATAGTTCCTAATCGTATGGTTAGGGGGCATGTAAGTAGAAAAGGCTGGACTCCCAAAATGGGCATTTAAAGTTTTTAACCTATTTTTTGGAAAAAAATTTTAAACGATCAAATAAATATATAAATTAGCAAACCTTAAAAAATTAAGAATTATGGAACTCAAAAAGAATCCCAAAGCGGATTTAACAAGGAATAGCGGGCTTTATTTCGTTATTGGTCTTGTTTTGGTAATGATACTGACGTATATAGCGTTTGAATGGAAAACCTTTGACGACGAAACGAATTATAACTATACCATGAATGTGGAGGATACCTTGGACGAGGAAGTTCCTATGACCGAACAAATAAAGACACCGCCACCACCGCCGCCACCGGCAGCACCTGAAGTCATCGAAATCGTGGAGGATGAAGTGGAAGTCGAGGAGACGGTTATAGAATCTACGGAAACCAGTCAGGAAGAGGTGATCGAGGTTGCCGATATTGAGGTGGAGGAAGTGTACGAGGATGTAGATATTCCCTTTGCGGTAATCGAGGATGTCCCCGTTTTCCCCGGTTGTGAAAATCAGCCCAAGGCAAAATTAAGGGATTGTTTTAACGAAATGATGCAAAAGCACATCAGTAAAAACTTCCGATATCCGGAAATCGCCCAGGAAATGGGGATTCAGGGAAGGGTCAACGTAATGTTCGTTATCCAAAAGGACGGTAGCATAGGCAATGTTAGGATGAGGGGGCCGGACAAGAACTTGGAAGAGGAAGCTGCAAGGATTATTGGCAAATTGCCCAAAATGACCCCCGGAAAACAAAGGGGACGGGCAGTACGTGTTCCTTTCAGTATTCCAATTACCTTTAGGTTGCAATAATAAACTTCGCTATTTATATATAATCCCGGACCTTGGTCCGGGATTTTTTTTTGCCGCCACCGCTGCGCAAAGCCTCCCGACTACACCCTCCGGTCTGCTCCTCCGGGCAAACCACCTCCCTCAAAGGGAGGAATTTAAATAGTGCCCTGATTAGACTTAAAACTCTGTACTCACTACTCAATACTAACTACTAGAATAATCCTCCCCATTTGGTTGGATAAATATGAAAGGCAGTGTATCTTTGCGATCCCATCAAAAAATGTAAATGAAAGCGGTAGTTAGTTCAGGGAGAAACACATCATTGTTGATACACTTTACTGATTTTAAGGAAATCACAAAGGCCGGACTGGCCATAAGTGTAGTTTTCTCTTCCATCGCGGGATATTTTCTCGGTGCCGTTGAGGTCAGTTTTTCAGCGGTACTGCTCTTGGCATTTGGGGGATACTGCATGGTAGGGGCATCCAATGCGTATAACCAGGTCATTGAAAAGGATTTGGACGCCTTGATGAACCGCACAAGGAATAGGCCCATCCCATCGGGTAGGATGTCGGTAAACACGGCCATGACCCTTGCCGTGATCCTTACGTTTGTAGGGATCGTAAGCTTATATTTTTTAAATCCGAAAACCGCCATGTTCGGCGCAATCTCCATATTTTTATACACGAGTGTATATACCCCCTTAAAAACAATAACCCCACTGGCCGTTTTTGTAGGTGCCTTTCCAGGTGCCATTCCCTTTATGTTGGGATGGGTGGCGGCCACCGATAACTTTGGGATAGAGCCCGGAACCTTGTTTATGATCCAATTCTTCTGGCAATTTCCACATTTTTGGGCCTTGGGCTGGATGTTGGACGAGGACTATAAAAAAGGGGGCTTTAAAATGCTGCCTACAGGGAAGAAGGACAGGGGTACGGCCTTACAGATAATTATGTATACCATTTGGATGATGGTCATTTCCATTGTCCCGGTCTTTGGGTTCACGGGAAGGCTGCAACTGTCCATAACGGGGGCTGCCATAATACTCTTGATGGGGATGGTAATGCTGTTCTATGCCTTTAAACTGTACGAAAAACGGGATAATGCATCGGCCCGGAAATTAATGTTGGCCAGTGTAAGTTATATTACCTTAATGCAATTGGTATACGTAATCGATAAATTTATTTGATGTTTATATGGACTTGACTCAAGGAACCAAAAAGGAAAAGAACGATAGGGCGAGGAAAATGATGCTCTGGTTCGGAATTGTTAGTTTGTTGATGGGGTTTGTGGGCTGGACAAGCGCTTATATTGTCAGTAGTTCCAGGGAGGACTGGGTGAACGACATAAATTTGCCTTCCTCGTTCCTGTTCAGTACTATCATCATCATCATTAGTAGCTTCACCTATCGATGGGCCGAAAAGTCCATTTCCAGGGATAATCTTAAACAGGGTACCCAATGGCTTTTGATTACCATGGGCTTGGGAATTGCGTTTATTATTATACAATTTAATGGGTTTTCCCAAATGATAGGGCAGGGATATTATTTTACGGGCCCGACCAGTAGTATTAAAATGTCCTATGTATTTCTTATCGCTGCCGTACATATCGTACACGTGGTAGCCGGACTTATTACATTATCCGTGGTGATGGCCAATCATTTGAAGGGCAAGTATTCCTCAAAGGAAATGTTGGGATTGGAATTAGGGGCGACCTTTTGGCATTTTTTGGATATTCTTTGGGTTTATTTAATCTTGTTTATGTACTTTGTTAAATAATTTGGGTGCATGAAATCCTTTTTGGGACAATTGGGACCAATGACTATTTTTGGGAGTGGTTTTTATCCGATAACGATAAGAAGATTAATGGATAAATGTATTTCGTCGGTTATTTTTGAGGGGCTTATTTAGAATGTATTTTATTTACCAATTTTAAATGGCAAAAATTTTGTTTACCCGAAAAAAATGTAAATTTGTGAAAATTTTAATAATACTATAATTTTATATGGATTCTACGGTTACTACGGGTACGGAAGAAAACGTTTGGGGCGGGGGCAACCAACCCCTTGGGGCTAGTTACGGAAAAATGATGATGTGGTTTTTTCTTGTTTCCGACTCCTTGACTTTTGCGGGCTTTCTGGTGTCATACGGTTTTATGAGATTTAAATTTGCCGATTCATGGCCTATTGCGGATGAAGTGTTTACCCACGTTCCGTTTTTTCATGGAAATTATCCTATGTACTATGTGGCCTTCATGACCTTCATCCTGATCATGTCTTCCGTTACTATGGTATTGGCAGTGGATGCCGGCCATCGTATGATGAAGAAAAAAGTAACCCTATATATGTTCCTGACCGTTATTGGTGGACTTATCTTCGTAGGCTCACAAGCATGGGAATGGGCTACTTTTATAAAAGGGGATTATGGTGCCCTGGAGACCCAAGGTGGACGTATCCTTCAGTTTCAATACGCCGACACCGGTGAGCGTGCGGCATTAAAGGATTTTTCCAGTACGATTCCGAGCGAAAGGGTAAATCATGAGCGAAAAAATGGGGTATGGTTCTATGGGGAAAAGGCTTTGCCCAGCTATTCGCTAAATGAAGTGATCGAAGGCGTAAAGGACAATCCCAATATTGTTATCCGTACCGAGCAGATAAATGAAAATGGGGAAAAAACGGTCCTATCAAGGGATGAGACCCTTAAAAAATTAAGCGATGCCAGACTAGTAGTGGAAGGTGCCAATCTAAAACATAACGAATATGGGAATAGATTGTTCGCCGATCTGTTCTTCTTTATTACCGGCTTCCATGGCTTCCACGTAAGTGTGGGTATTTTACTCAATATCATCATTTTCTTTAATGTATTGTTGGGCACCTATGAACGCAGGGGACATTATGAGATGGTGGAAAAAGTTGGATTGTACTGGCACTTTGTAGATCTGGTATGGGTATTCGTATTTACTTTCTTCTATTTGGTATAATTGATTATTAATCTGGATTATCTGTCGAACGACATTAAAACATATATTTAAAAATGGCACACGATCAACATAAGCTTGAGATTTTTAGGGGGTATTGGAAATTTAAATCGAACACTCAAAAGATTTGGGGAGTATTGGTCTTTCTTACATTGGTTACCGCCGTGGAGGTATTTTTGGGAATTGTAAAACCTACCTTCCTGACCCATACCTATATCCTTGGAATGAAATCGCTGAACTGGATATTTATTATTCTTACCCTGGTGAAGGCCTACTATATCGCATGGGATTTTATGCACCTCAGGGATGAAAGAACCTCGTTCAGGAG
>DATGQM010000151.1:0-3613 GCA_035304205.1 Arenibacter sp.
CTTTGGCTCAAAAGAAACCGAACAGATCTGGAACGGAATCCGAGTCAAAAAAATGCCGATTGAAATTCAAAATGTTGGACGGAGAAAACTTAGAATGCTAAACAACTCCCAGGATATTTCGGATTTAAGGATCCCCCCATCAAACCGACTTGAAAAACTTAGTGGGAAATTAAATGGACATTATAGTATCCGGATCAATAAACAATGGCGGATAATCTTCCTGTGGAACAATGGAAACGCAAGCCAAGTAGAATTAATAGATTATCACTAAAAAGTAAAAAAAACATGAAAAAGTTAGCAAATGTACATCCTGGTGAAATTTTGTTTTACGAGTTTCTTGAACCACTTGAAATTACAGCTTATCGGCTTTCAAAAGATTTGAAAATACCGCAAACAAGGATTTCGGAAATCTTAAAAGGTAATCGCAGAATAACAGCGGACACAGCTTTAAGATTGAGTAAATATTTTGGGAATTCTGCAAAATTCTGGCTCGGGCTTCAAGATGATTATGATATCGAAGAAGAGAAGGAAACGAAGGAATCGGAACTAAACGAAATTAAGCACTTCGAGAAGAAAAACGTTGCCTAATAAGTTCTTAAACGGACAGGCGCCCTATAGTATGGCGGTAAGCGGTAGGCAGTAGGCAGTAGGCAGTAAGCAAATAAAAACTAAATAGATTAATTGCATATAGCTTAGAGCATAATGCATATAGCTTAAAAAGCGGTAAGCGGTAAGCAGTAAGCAGTAAGCAGTAAGCAAATAAAACTAAATAAATCAATTGCATATAGCTTAGAGCATAATGCATATAGCTTAAAAAGCGGTAAGCGGTAAGCGGTAAGCGGTAAGCGGTAAGCGGTAAGCGGTAAGCGGTAAGCAAAATTAAATATATAGCCTAAAGCATACGGCATAAAGCCCTTATTTTATTTTTTCCCCGCCAGCACAATTACAATTTCCCCTTTGGGCGGGTGCTGGGTGTAGTGCTCCAAAACCTGCCCGACCGTCCCCCTTATGGTCTCCTCGTACATTTTGGAAAGTTCCCGGGAGACCGAAACCTGCCGTTCCGATCCAAATGTAGTTGCAAATTGTGCCAATGTCTTTACCAACTTATGGGGGGATTCATAAAAAATAATGGTCCTGCTCTCCTCACAGAGAACGGCCAGTCTAGTTTGTCTTCCCTTTTTGACCGGCAAAAAGCCCTCAAACACAAATTTATCATTGGGAAGCCCGCTGTTCACCAAGGCGGGAACGAAGGCGGTAGCCCCCGGTAGGCAATCTACCTCAATATTATTTTGAATACAGGCACGGGTCAATAAAAAGCCCGGATCGGAAATTGCAGGGGTTCCTGCATCGGAAATTAGGGCCAGATTTTCCCCTGCCAGCAAACGATCTACGATTCCCGTTACCATCTTATGCTCATTGTGCATATGATGGCTCTGCATAGGAGTGCCAATATTATAATGATGCAATAATTTTCCACTGGTCCGGGTATCCTCCGCCAGGATAAGATCCACTTCCTTGAGCACCCGAACTGCCCGAAACGTAATGTCCTCCAAATTACCTATCGGCGTAGGTACTATAAATAATTTTCCCATTAAAATATATATGCCCAAATCCGAGTTCCTTTCGGTCACTCAAGTTAAAAAGTCAAAGAGTTAAAAAAGTTCCCCTTCGACCAAGGAACGTATTATGCGAATTTCTTTGTGATCAGGTTCATGAAGCGGACTTCATATTCCTCTTTCCCTGCCCAATGGTTGTAATCCGGTTTTACCATATTTACGATAAAAGCAACGGACCGCTCCTCGGTATCAATAGTACCAAGTTGGGACAACACCCTGTTATAATCTTCCATATTATTGTTGAAAAGGTGCTTTACAAATGCCAATCTGTCGTTTAGGTCGATTTTGATATCATTATGGGAGTGGCCCGGATTTGGGGCCCCTGCGATCCTGGCCGTCCTTACCTCTTTGGGTAAAAATAGATCCTTATCATTTTTTATTAATTCGGGCTTGGAGGTAAATTGTGATAAGACCTCATCCATGGTCGTGGCATTGGGCATTTCGGAAACCATATCCTTAATGGTATCTATCCCGGGAACCATGATGTCTTCCTCGTGTGGATTGCTTTCCGGTACAGAGGAATTGGCGCTCAATACGGAATTGGCCATGGTCTCAAATTTGGACGCGACGATACTTTTGGATACATCGATCTCGACCTCGTTCAATTTTTCCTCAATATATTTCAACACCGCCAATTTTTCGTAAAGTTCTTTTGCCGATTCGTACAGGGCTTTAATGTCACCCTTATTCTTAGAAGTTATAATCTCTGTAGACAATTTTCTCAGTTCCTCCCTAAGTCTCTTTTTCATATGTGATATTTATTGTTGTTTAACGGTCATACCTGCCCGACTACGTCGTTCGGGCGGGACTGCCCGACTGCGTCATTCAGTCAGGCCTCCCTGACGGCAGTCAGGTTCGCATATCTTCATTCGTGTTTGCCCGCCAGAATGAATCTTTAGGGCCGGCGACCAATTTTAGGTCATGCTCATTTCATCTGTATTCGTTTTTAAACATTAAAAATAGGCAACCTATTAGCGTTCCAACATAGAATTCTATCCACGGTATTGGCGATAATTTGTAGGGCCGGTGCTATGGACCAACTTTTACCAACAATAATGCCGGATGGAATATTTTTTTAATAATTTTATACCTTCTATAAAAGAAACGGAAAACAAATTACTTTCGTCTAAAATTACAAAATGTTTCTCGAAAATACTGTTAACCCCAAAGAACAATTCGGATGGATCGAGGTTATCTGCGGCTCTATGTTCTCTGGCAAGACCGAGGAACTGATCCGCCGTTTAAAACGTGCCAAATTTGCGAGGCAAAAAGTGGAGATCTTTAAGCCCATGGTAGACAAAAGATACCATGAGGAAATGGTCGTCTCCCATGATGCCAACGAAATACGGTCGACCCCCGTGCCAGCAGCGGCCAATATACGCCTTTTGGCGGATGGATGCGATGTGGTGGGTATAGATGAGGCACAATTCTTCGATGATGAGATAGTAACCGTCTGCAATGATTTGGCCAATAAGGGCATCCGTGTAGTGGTGGCCGGTCTGGATATGGATTTTAAGGGCAATCCCTTCGGGCCCATGCCCGCCCTTATGGCTACGGCAGAATACGTAACCAAGGTACATGCCGTGTGCACGCGCACCGGAAATTTGGCCAATTATAGCTTTAGAAAGGCAAATAATGACAATCTGGTCTTTTTGGGCCAGACAGAAGAATACGAACCCCTCAGCCGTGCAGCATATTATAAGGCCATGCTAAGGGAAAAGGTCAATAACATTACTACAACTTCCGAGGAAGTATTACCCCCAAAAAAGAATATGAATGGATAAGGTTGGAGAAACCGTTCTGGAAATCGACCTAAGGGCACTGGAACATAATTATAACTATTTAAGGTCCCAAATCAAGCGGGAGACCAAATTCCTGGGTGTTGTGAAAGCATTTGCATATGGCAGCGACTCTATTGCCATAGCCAAAAAATTGGAAGTTTTGGGGGCGGATTATTTAGCGGTGGCCTATACCAATGAAGGGATAGCATTAAGGGA
>DATGQM010000152.1:0-3520 GCA_035304205.1 Arenibacter sp.
TTTCCGCAACGCGGTTTTAAATTCCTTGTAAGTGGACTCCGCAAAGCGGTTTACCTTTATATAGCCCATTTCGGGGGTAAGCATACAGTAGGCGTCCACGCTCTTTATCGGGACCACATCGCGCCTTAGGGTAACGTCGAACATTTTTTTCTCGTCCTTTCTATAAATCCTAAGTTTTACCGGGCTTCCCTTTTCCCCCTTTAATTTTTTAATGATCATATCATTGGGAATATTTTCACCGTACAAGGTGTCCCCATCGGCCATCAAGATCCGATCGCCGGACCGCAGTCCCTTAAGATAACTGGGGCCGTCCTTTATGGTCTTTATTACGGCGATCGTATCCCTGTAATTATAAAAATTAATCCCTATGCCCACAAAATCACCTTTCATATTTTCAGAGACCCTATCCATTTCCCGTTTAGGGATATATACGGAGTGGGGATCCAACTTTTCCAGGATATTATTAACGGCCACGTCGACTATACTGTCCGTGTTAATTTCATCTACGTACTCGTAGTCTATATAGTCTATTAGCCTATTGAGCTTATTTTTTTTTGAATTGGTGGTGAACAGCTTATCCGGGGCATCGCTAAAATGGAGTTTCCCGCCAATAAAAATTCCTATGGCCATTGCCAATGCTATTACAGTGGGCCATATATAGGTATTTTTATTCCTCATCCTTAAAGAAGGTTTATTCCTCTGTTGATATAATCGGCATGTGTACAAGATCTACTCCCGCCCTTTCCAAGAACTGTAAGCCGGAATCGTCCTTGTACGCCTTTTGGTACACCACACGTTTTATGCCGGACTGATGGATCAATTTACTGCATTCCTTACAGGGCGATAAGGTAATATAAAGTGTAGCGCCTTCACAGGATTGCGTGGAAGAGGCTACCTTTGATATGGCGTTGGCCTCTGCATGCAAAACGTACCATTTGGTATACCCTTCCTCATCCTCGCAAATATTTTCGAAGCCGGTGGGAGTTCCGTTATAGCCATCGGAAATGATCATCCTATCCTTTACTATAATGGCACCCACCTGTTTGCGCTTACAATAGGAGAGCTTTCCCCATTCGTTCGCCATTCGCAAATAGGCCCTATCGTATTTTTCTTGTTTGCGTTCCTTCATCTATTTTTACTCTTCTCCCCATGATCTTGGGTGGTCCCGGGATATATTTTAGAACCTTTCAGGACCTCCGATCGATCTATGACCGATGTAAGGCGACCTATATGGAATCCATGTTGTGCCCGACCTGGGAAATACCTGTTTCCCCATCAAAATTAATGTAATTTATGAATCCTGCGATTCTATAAAGGTTAAGATTTCTACAAATGCTACCAAGGAAACGTAGCAATCTACAGGGTATTGTGATGAATAGGACAATTAATGGCCTAATCCCCAAAAGGCATCTTAACTAAAGTTCCTTTCCTTTTGAATGATCTCATAAGCTTTCTGTACCTCCTTGAACTTCTCCTCGGCACCTTTCTTTATGGCCTCGTTCTCCGTATTTACGCGATCCGGATGGTACTTTTTGGCCATGGTCCTATAGGCTTTTTTAATCTCCCCATCGGTCGCCGATCTGTCGATTTCCAAAATTTTATAGGAATTGTCGGCCGATTTGATAAACATGGCCTTGATACTTTCAAAATCGATTCTCCTGACCCTGAAATATCCGGCTATCTCCCAGATCTTGTCGATTTCGGCAGGACGTATCCCACCATCTGCCCCGGCGATCCCGAACAAAAAATGCAGCAATTGCAGGCGCACCTCATAACGGGTACGCTGATTGAGATAGGAACAGATTTTTTCGGCGGAGATTTCCCTTTTTTTAACCACCTCGTTAAAAGTCCTAAAAATGGCATTGGCCCGTTCCTTGCCGTAAGCCCCCACAAAATACTGGCGTACATAATCCATTTCGGTCTGGGTAACGGACCCATCGGCCTTGATAACAATGGAACAAAGGGAAAGCAAATTCAGCTCAAAATCGGCCGGGGTCACGGTCTGTCGGGTCATATCCCCAAAAATGGAACCGCCCCCGCCCTGACCGGCAGACTTGAGGTTATCCACAAAACTACCAATGAAAAACCCAATAAGGGCCCCCGGCAATCTAAATATAAAATATCCCAAAATTGCGGCTAACCATTTTATCATCTTACAATCAAATTTTGGCAAAGATATAATTTTCACCTTTAATGGAAGGTTTAATGAAAAGTTAAGGTATTCCACATTAATGCGACAAATTGGTTATCTTTGAAAACTTATTAATAATTGAGCAAAAACAAAATATATGTATCCTGCAGAACTAGTAAAACCAATGAGACAGGACTTGGCATCCGCCGGGTTCGAGGAATTATATACGGCCGATGCGGTAGAAAGTGCCATTAACCAGGAAGGGACCACTTTGGTGGTGGTGAACTCGGTCTGTGGATGTGCCGCGGCGAATGCGAGGCCCGCAGCCAAAATGAGTTTAAGAAATACGAAGAAACCGGCCCATCTGGTTACGGTCTTTGCCGGAGTGGATACGGAGGCGGTGAACGCTGCCAGGGACCTGATGGTTCCTTTTCCACCTTCTTCCCCTAGTATGGCCCTCTTTAAAAACGGGGAGCTGGTCCATATGATAGAGCGTCATCATATAGAAGGTCGGCCCGCAGAAATCATTGCCGAGAATTTAATGGAGGCCTATAACGAATTTTGTTGATTTGGCCCTTTGGGAGTTTCAAAAAGATTATTGATCGAAACCGCTTTGTAAAAGAGCGGTTTTTTATTTTTGTAGCATGCAAAAAGTACTCGCCTATCCTTTATCTGTCCTGTACCTGATTTTATTTGGAGCTACTTTGCTTATATTCCATCCCATACAGTGGATCTGTTTTAATTGGTTCGGATACGGGGCGCATCGGAAAAGCGTTGCCCTCCTAAACCTTTGCTTATTGCGGTGTACCCATGTCCTTGGCACCCGTTACTCCTTCAATAATCTACACCATATCGCTACGGATAGGCCCGCCATAATTGTATTGAACCATCAGAGCATGCACGACATCCCGCCGGTAATATGGTTTATGCGTAAACACCATCCCAAGTTTGTGAGTAAAATGGAATTGGGCAAGGGCATCCCCAGTGTATCCTATAACCTTAGACATGGGGGATCGGTGCTCATCAATAGAAAGGACAGCAAGCAATCCTTGATGCAAATTGCCAAATTGGGCACTTATATTGAAGAACATAATCGCTCTGCGGTAATCTTCCCGGAAGGAACAAGAAGCAAGACCGGGGAGCCAAAAAAATTCTATACTACCGGGTTAAAGGTCTTGATAAAAAAGGCCCCTTCTGCCCTAATAATCCCAATTAGCATAAACAACTCCTGGAAAATGTTGAAATACGGCAAATTCCCCTATGGCCTTGGAAACCATATTAGCTTTGATGTCCATACCCCATTGGCCGTAAGCGAAAACGTGGAAGAATTAATAGATAAAGTAGAACGGATCATAACCAGCAGTATCCACTATACCAAATGACGGACAC
>DATGQM010000153.1:0-4822 GCA_035304205.1 Arenibacter sp.
GCCCTTTTTATGGTACCCTCGACATTCTGTTGGATCTGTTTTTTCCTCGATGAATTGATATCGAATATATCGGCAAAAAATAACTGTGGGAACGCGCCCGAAGTTATCTGCTCCAAACACCCGTGGGGATATTGGATCAAGTATTGCATCCTGCCATTAAAATTCATTGGCGGAAGCGTAGAGAATTCTACCTGCGCCGTATTGGTCCCGGCCGTACCAAATGTATTAAGGG
This sequence comes from Arenibacter sp., assembly GCA_035304205.1. Classification (GTDB taxonomy): domain Bacteria; phylum Bacteroidota; class Bacteroidia; order Flavobacteriales; family Flavobacteriaceae; genus Arenibacter. Next base: position 233 of record DATGQM010000153.1, read on the forward strand.
CGATAGATCTTGATTCCTTCGGTTCCAAAACCAGATCCTCTATCTGTGAGGTCACCGGATTAGGGTTGACCACATCTATCGGCAGTTCAAAAGAAGCCCTTTCCCCATTGCCCGATGCCTCTACCATCACTTTTCCGATACCTTTGAAATTTGCCACATTCAACTGGAAATAAGCCATTTTCTCATCGGGGCCGGTAAAGGATACCTTCTGTACCGCATTGCCCACTACCGTATGGGAAGGATCCGGTTTAAGGGTAAGGGTTACTTCCCTGATCTTGTCTTCCATCGCAAAAACGGTCACGGGAAGGGTTACCGTTTCTCCCGGCGTAATTTTTCTGGGCAGGGAGGCCAGGACCATTAAGGGCTTGCGGACGGGCGTTGTCTTTTCCGCCATCCCATACGCCCCTTTCCCTGCATTCCCGGCCACTACCATGGTACGTATGGACCCCACATATTTTGGGATATCTATTTTATGGGCCTTGGTTTCCCCTGCTTTCAAGGAAAATGGACCTAGATGGACTACCATGGGTTCAAAACGGTTTGCCTTCTTGTTCTTTGCCCCTGCCAATTCGCCGTCTCCCCCTATTGCGAATACTTGGTCTATCCTACCGCCGAAGGCGCCTATAACCTCATCATAAATATCCCAACTCTTTACCCCCAGTGCTTCCCTGGCATAAAAAGTCTCCCATGGGTCCGGAGTTTTAAAATTGGTCAGGTCCAACAAGCCCTCATCTACCATTGCAATGGTATAGGTCATTGCCCTACCCTGCTTTTCCTTCACTTTTACCGTGATACTTTCTTCCGGTCGTAAGACATTGGGCATAGAAATTTCGGGCATTATTCTAGTAGAGGGATCTTCCACCAAAATAGGGACTATCCCGTACAGACGGATGGGGGAATCGTTTAGGGTACTGGCATGGGGCTGTAACAGACTTATATTGATGTATACATTGGGAGCAAAAAGTTGGGTGATCGGGATCTGGAATTTTGTTTCCCCATTGATGGTCTTCACCCAAATGGACTGCAATACTTCGGTCCCATTTTCTATGGTCACCAAGGCCCTTCCCCCTTCGGAACTTGGAAAGGTGACCGTAGCTGTTTCCCCTACGTAATAGGTTTCCTTGTCCGTGGAAAATAATAACATCGTAGCGGCGGTCGGGTCATTCTTTTGCGATTTTCCCGCCCACCCCGGCCAATCCATATAAATAGTCTGGGCAGTGGCGTGCAAGCCTTTGGGGTCTTCTACCCGTACCAGGTACCTGCCCCAATCGGGATACTTTAACTCGAACTCAAAGGAACCCTTCCCATCAGGGCCGGTATTTATAGTTTTTTCAAATACTTTTTCCTGATACTGGTTACTGCTAAAATTAGAAAGGTTGTCCTCTGAAGTCTCCCACCACCATCTCCAATTTATTTTATAGATGGCCACCTTTAAATTATTGACAGGTTTGGCATTGCCCTTTTCATCCACGGTAGCCACCTCAAAGGTATAGGGGGCATCGGTAAGCAACATGCCCCGGGCCTTATCCCCTTTGGGGACATTTAATCCCACATAAGTGGTATAGGGCGAAAAGGGGACGGTAAACACATCGGTACTGAAATCGCCCCCATTTTCATAGACTTTGGTTACAAAGGAGGCACTGAGCATTCCCGGTGCCCTACTGGTAAATTTTGGATCCATAGTGAAGGTGGCCAGGCCCCCCTCATTTATCCTGTCCTTAAAAATAATCTGGTCTTCCATGGTAAATGCACGGGTAGGGTCATTGAAGACATAACCGGGAAAGTTTTTCAATTCCGTATTCCCTACCTTGAACTTTGCAGTAATATCCGCCTTTAAATTTTTGGCCACTGCGCCGTGGAGCCATGCCACTTCCATAGTACCCTTTATGGGCGTACTACTGCTTAGGACCTCTTCCGAAAATTCCGTCTTGATCTTTAAACGATTGGGCTTTATGGTCTCAATTTTTATGGTCTTGGTAAAAATGGCCCCGCCTACACTGACCCGTGCCACCCAATTGCCCGTGGGGGCGTTTTCGTCGGATTTTAATTCGAAGCTATAAAAGTTATTGACCGCAGAGGTCTTGACCTCCCGGTGCACCACCTTGTTATAGGGGTCTAAAAATTCTAGCTTTACCGGATGGTCTTCGGGGAGGGTGTTGGCATGATCGTTCAACATAAAGGAAAGGTATATCATATCCCCTGGCCGCCAAACTCCACGTTCCCCAAAAATAAATCCCTTCATTCCCTTTTGGAGAACTGCTCCATCTACCTTAAACTTGCTCACGGAAAGGGCATTGCCATCATTGAGCTTCACATAGGTTTTCTGATCCTGGTTTTCTACTAGGGCGAAATAGGCCAAATGTTCCGAATCGTAAATCGAGATCCCCTCCTGATTGGTGACCACCGTTTCCAAGGCCTGTTGCTGGTAGTTATAGAAGGTGACCTTGGCCCCGGGGATGGGCTCTGTACTTATGATATCGTTTACGGCAATAAAATAACCCTTATTGGTCCCCCTTTTTACGGTCACGCCAATATCGGAGGCCAAAATATTGGTACCCACAGTTTTATCGTAATAATATGAAGTATGGCAAGGATTATCCCTTTCGTTCCAGTTATAATTATAATAATAATTCCCGTAATAGTTCTCTACCCCGTCCCAATTGCTATTTTCCGCTTCCACATCATAATCATTCTCCCCCTCGCTACTGCTATCAAAATTGGTCGTTTCGCATTTATAAAGGCTATAGGAAGGTTTAATATTGAACTCTACCCGATATATGGCGCCCGGTTCGGGGGTGATCAACGATTTGAGATCTAGGGCATGGGCCGTCCATTTGCCGGTTTGGAACGACAATTGGCCCTGTAGGTCGATTACCTGGGTCGCAATAGGTCGGGCCACCCTTTTTAAATTATAATTTCCGTTCAGGTTGTTGTCCTGAAGGAATTGGAACACATTGTTTTCGAATATCCGCAGTACGGAAACATGGACCGATCTTAAATTGACCGTCTCAAAATTTATTTTTAAATTATTGGAAGAAGGTAGGATATTGCCATTGGACAAGAATCGGACCTGGGGCTTGATCTGCTCAAAAGTGATCTGTTCGGTAAGGTTCGTTTTTAATCTATACCCATCTATACTTTGTATCCCTTCAAATACATTTAAGGATACCGAGCCGGTAATTTCCTTTGTGGGATATACTTTTAAAACATTGCCGTCTATATCATACTTGGGATTCTGTTCCCCTTCCAGAACGACCAGACCCTTAAAATTCTGTCCTTTTTTCAACGGATCGGAAAAATTGATGAGCACTGTTTGCTTGGCACCGGATTCTACAGCAACGTCCAAAATGCTAAAATTACTCTTTCCCGGAATTTTAAGGGTATTCTTGCCAACGCTTTCGATCCCCATTGCATTCCCGTCCCAGGAAACCAGCAATTCGCTATCCTCCTCAAAACGCTGTATGCTATCTATCCTAAACGGCAGTAAGGTTCCCGACTTAATGGATACATCAAATTTTATAGGAACGCCCTTTCCGTTTTGGGAAGCCTCCACCAGCTTTCTTGCAGTTTCCAAGTCCAGTCTATCGGCACTCCTTAATTGCCCTTCCAAATATTGATAATCCTTGGAGTAGGATTGAAGGGCTTGGGTATATATATTAAACTGCTGCTGTATAGTCTTTACACCAAAGCTGAATTTGCGGAGTTCCTTGGGGACATCCGCAATCAGTTTTCCCAGGTCCAAAGTAAACTCATAGGCGGTATCCTGTTCCAATCTGCTTTCCGGGATAAAGGCAAGGGTCCGACCGTCCAAAGCGACCACCTTCCCTTTCGTCTTAGGGGACACCCTTAGCAAGTCCGCATCCAGTTCCTTTCCACCTTCCAACTGGGCCAAAGGCTCCTTCAATACCACCCTAACTTCCGCATCGGCCGAAATAATCCCATAGGAAACTTCCGTGATATAATCCTGATAAAGATTTAGGTCGTCCATTGAAATTGGACCGCTTTCTTTTTTCGGGTTGCAGCCAAAAACCAATAGCAAGATAAGGGTGGGTATAAGTAGTTTCATAGGAAGAGTTTTTGCATTGTAAATATAAAGGGATTTCTCATTTAACATGGACATTACTATATTTAAACGACGAAAAATCTTGCTCGATATTTTATTTCCGGCCAAACGGGGAAGGTCGATGAATTGCCAAAAAACCAGTTATAAATCTACGCCATAAAATTATAACCTCCTAAAATTAAAAAGATCGATATTAGATGCGTTCCCCAAACCATGAGGTCGAAATCAAAACTATATATACAAATTAATTTGCTTATTATCAGATATTTAAATATCTACATATTCCCTTCACAATTTATAAATGAATGGTAATAAAACCAAAAGTATTGATATATAACGGCCCCGATCGGAGGTGAATTTTCATAAAATATTAAAATTAAAAAACTCCATTAATTTATATTTTGTAATATTACATCAGTTGGTTTAACGAGGCCAATTATTGACAGCATTAGAATACCCGATTCTTCCCTTTTTTACCTACTTACAAATAGAACACTATATGAAAATGCATTATCTATCGATGCTTT
>DATGQM010000154.1:0-7741 GCA_035304205.1 Arenibacter sp.
GTCGGGGTGGCAGGATTCGAACCTGCGGCCTCCTGCTCCCAAAGCAGGCGCGATAACCGGGCTACGCTACACCCCGAATGGTGTAATTTTCAATAATTCAAGACCAAATTCCATAATAAAAATCATAATGGAACTATCGGACAAATTCTAACGGACGTGTCCTCCAAAGTCGGTCCCGAACCTTAATAAAGCCGGCCTTCGCCATAAAAGGCTATGGCCGGCGACGGCGGAGAGACAGGGACTCGAACCCTGGCGACAGTTACCCGTCGACAGATTAGCAATCTGCTCCGTTACCACTCCGGCACCTCTCCTAAAATCTTAAAGAACGTGCATTAAAATGCGGTTGCAAATGTAGCCCTTCATTAAGAACTAAACAACAATTTTATAATGTTTTTTTTATAAATGGTCTACTCCGGATATTCTACCCGCAAATGATAGATGTTGATCAATTTTTGTTTCAGTATTTTCTTGATGGTCTCTATTTCCTTAAAGGTAATATTCGCGTTCAAAAACTGATTTTCATTGATCTGCCCGTTGATGATCCGTTCCACAAACTCGTTTATTATCAGTAGAGTAGGATCTTTAAGGCTCTTTGAGGCCGCCTCTACGGAATCCGACATCATGAGTATGGCCGTCTCCTTGGAAAAAGGAATAGGCCCGGGATATCTAAACTCCTCCTCATCGACTTCTCCTCCCATTGCTTTTTGCTTTTTATAAAAGTAATAGACCAGCGATGTACCATGGTGGGTACGTATAAAATCTATAACGCGATCTGGCAGATTGTTTTTGCGAGCGATCTCGATGCCCTCTATAACATGGTCTATAATGATACGGGCCGCTTCCCTGGGTTCCAGATCGTCATGGGGATTTATATTGGTGATCTGATTTTCCGTAAAGTAAGTGGGGTTGTTCATTTTTCCGATATCATGATACAGTGCCCCGACCCGTACCAGCATGGCATTGGCACCTATTTCATTGGCCGCCGCCTCCGCCAGATTGGCAACTTGTAAGGAATGGTGGAAGGTCCCCGGAGCCCGATTGGATAGTTCCTTTAATAATTTGGAATTGGTATCGGACATTTCCAACAGGGAAACGTCGGAAACCAGTCCAAATATTTTTTCAAAGATATAGATCAGGGGCTGTACAAATAAGGTCATCATTCCGTTCAAAAGAAAAAATCCGAACGTCATCCACTGAATATCGTCCATATTGCCCTCATGGATCATATGGAAGGCCAGGTAACCCATTATGTAGATCAAAGTGATCTGACCCACGGAAATAAAGAGATTGGCCCTTTTGTACAGTTCGGATACGGATAGGATGGTAACGATGCCCGCCAAGGTCTGCAGGAAGATATACTCAAAACTGTTGGGGACCACAAATCCTAAGATCAGGACCGTTAGGACATGTACAAATAGCCCCAATCTAGCATCAAAAAAGGTCTTTAATATTAAGGGTAAAATACATAAGGGGACTACGAACACCAACTCGGCATTATATTTGACCACTATGGTGGTCACAAAGACCATAAGCAGAATATTGACCACGATGAAGGTAATCTTGGTGTTGTCCCTAAAAGTGTCCGATCGGTATTTCTTAAGGAATAGAAAGAGCATGGTGAGGACCATGGCCACCAAAATAGTGTATCCGAACAGCACATAATATTGGTTGTTCTTGCCCCATAATTTGGATTCATATTCGTCTTTAAGCGAGTCCAATATCCTAATATCCTCATCTTCCACCACTTCACCCTTGGCGATAATGAGCCTTCCCTCATCTACATTGCCCAGGGTATAGGAAATCTTTGAATAGGCGGCTTCCAATTCCTTGTCGGATAGATCGGCATCATAGTTCAGGTTGGGCCTTATATGGTTGAAGAATAGTTTTTGAAAATCCGCTTCATAATCGAGCAGGCCTTTTTGGTCCAATTTCCGTTTTACTACCTGCTCTACATCGGACAATCTATATATTTCACTGAATTTCAGTTTTTTGGCCTCGTTGTTCCTTATCAAATAAAAACTGTTCTTATTTTTTTGATGCCCCACCTTGGTCAGGATTCCATTTTTGTACAGATCCGCTACTATTTCCGAAGCGGTTCCCCTAAAGCCGTTTATTTGGGAGGTACTATATTGCGATGCGTCAAAGACCGTAGTTACCTCCTTGTCTATGGTGCTATCCACCTCCTTGACGATATCGGAATCAAAAGTGTAATAATCTATATGATTTACCTTGATTTTTTCCTTTTCTTCCAAAATCTTGGCTTCGTCCTTATTTATCGAAAAATCGAAAGGGGCGTAGTAGTTATCATATTGCCATGGCTTTCCCTTTTGATATTCGTATTTGAACTTGCCCCCCCGTGGAAAAAAAAATACAATAAGAAAAACGGCCAAAAAATATAAGGAATACTTATAAACCAAGGATTGGTTTTTATAGAGACGGTCTAAAAATTTGCGCATACCGAAGGAAATATCATCAAAAATAGAAAATATATGCATAAATAGGTATTTTATTGGAAATACCTATAAATTTGACGGCTGTTTCCCGATGTATCCCGTAGGGTTTTGTCCCCAAATTATCCATAATTTCCCAAAACTTCCACAACGCTTTTTCCGCTGGCCATCTTGCTTACCTTGATCTGCACCGGTATCCGTTCCTTCATTTCCTGTACATGGGAGATGACGCCCACTTTACGGCCCTGATTGTGCAATCGCTCCAAGGCATCCATGGCAATATTGAGCGTGGTGGGGTCCAATGAGCCAAAACCTTCATCGATAAATAGGGACTCCACTTTCATGCGATTGGAGGATAAGGAGGCCAGGCCCAATGCCAGGGCCAAGGAGACCAAAAAGGATTCCCCGCCCGAAAGGGAATAGACCGTACGGACTTCCCCGCCCATATCCTGATCGACGACCTGTAGTCCCAGGGTAGCCGGGATGCGTTCGATCCTGTATCGATCGGTGAGCACTTGGAGGTGGATATTGGCATAGCCGAGCAAAACATCGAGCGTATATTCCTGTGCGATCTGGCGGAATTTCTTGCCATCGGCAGAACCTATGATCTCATTTAGCCTGCCCCAGTTTTCCGTAATGGCCCCTTGCTCATCAATACTTTTTAATAGGTCGCCGATCCTATCTTTGTCGGCTTCGTTTCGTTCCAGTTTAAAGCTGATTTCCCCTAGGGAGCGTTTCCTTTGCTCCAACTCATCTTTTGCAGTGATGTGCATGGCGGCGAGCTCATCTAGCGGTCGTTCCGATAAGCGTTTTTGTTTATGGGCTTCCAGAAGCTGTTTTCTTTCCGCAAGGACCGATGTTGCCTTGGTAACCTCTTCTTCGAAGGCCTGTAATGCATTGCGTTCCGAATCGATCCAGTCGCCCGTCAATAAAAGCAGTTCCTGTAATTCTTCCATATTCAAAGCTTGATGGTGCTTTTGGTTATGGTCCTCGATCCATTCCCGCATTTTTTGGGTCGCTGTTTTAATATCGATTTCAAATCTGGCCAATGCGGCATTTAATTCGTCCTGTTGGGCATTGACCTTGGTGAGGTGGATAGTGAGCTGATGGTATTTTCCTTTATGGCCATCCAGCTGCTGCTGTGCTTCTGTTAGGGTTTGCTTCAATTGGGTCTCCACATCCTCTGCGGACCTTCCGCCAAAAATGGCATTCCGTTGTTGGTGCAGTTCCCCATAATTTTTCTCCTGTAGTGTATAGGCATCCACTTTTCTCGCAACTTCGGCCACTAGGTTTTTGGCCTGGCCTTCAAATTCGTTCAACGTAGCTTCGATTATACCTTGCCGACGATTATTATGTTCCAGTTTCTCTAAATTTCCTTTCCATTTCAGGGCAAAAGTGTTAATGCTTTCTATGAAGGGGGCGGGTTCCGTTCTCCAATTTTCCATCCAGTCCGGTACAATGAAATAGGGGGAAAGCTCTTCTTCCATTTCTTTAAGGGCCTTGGTTGCCCTTTCGTTTTCCTTATTTTGGGCAGTCTGCTGTTCCCGATATAGGGCCAGGGCCATTTTGGTTTCCTTGGTTTGATCGGTAAGGTCGTTAATGGTATCTTTTAGCCGGTCGAGTTTGTTTTTATCGGCCTCTAATTGTTGTTTTTGGTCGGTATGGGCCTGTATACGTGTCCGTAGGCCAATTTGCCCAACCTTAAGGGTGTTTAATTTCGCTTCTATCCAATCCGCTTTTTCTCCATTGGGGATTGCATCGCTTTCCTCCGCCATGTTAAATTGTTCCCATACTGTTTTCTTGGTTTCCAAGATCGATTTTTTGGTATCGATGTCTTCATTTTGGCGTAGAATGGTTTGTTGTAGGATTCGGCATTCCTGATCCAAACTACTGTGTTGGCGCAGGGTGGATAGATAAGCCTCTTCGTTGGATCGATGGGTGGACTCCAGCATGTCCAGCACGTTTTTAAGCTGGGGGCTATATTCGGAATAGGGGTGGTCCTTGCTCCCGCATACGGGACAGGGTTCATTTTGGACAAGGTCCGCCCTCAGTGCTTCTACATTTTCGGTGGCGGCCAAGCGCGCCTGCTGCAATAATTGGGCGGATGTATCTTTTTTTGCGCTTTCGTTAATTAATTGTCGATCGATATGGTGGAGCATTTTTTCTTTTGCTTCATGCTCCGACCGATTTTTTGACTGTTTCCGCTCCAAAGTTTCAAAATCCATCTGTAGACTATAGAATACCTGCCAATGGGCCTGGGCCTGTATGTTGTCCTGTAAGGTGCGATCGGTTTCCGCCTTGTCCAGTTGGAGGGTCTCGATCGGGACCAGTAAGAGTGCTTTGGATCGGGTGTCGCAATTTTTTTTCAAGTTTTCCCATTCCCGATGGTGGTTTTCCAAATTCGCTTCGAGCCCTGTTCTTTCGGCTTCTTTTGCCCGGATTTTTTCTTGTAATACTTCCAATTCCCTGGAGGAGGATCGCATAGTTTCCAACAGTTTATGGGCATCCTGTAACTTGGATAGAACGATGTCCCTGTTCTCGGCTATGGGACCGCGGTCCAAATTTTTGGTCTTCCAGTCCGCTATGGCCTTGGTCTCGGTCAAAAGACCGTTCAATTCCGCCCGCTTATCGTTCAACGTCTTTTGATGTTGATCGTTTTTTGCCGATGCATTTTCGGATTCTTCCCGGGCTTTTGTTAATTGTTCCTTTTTTTCGGAAAGCAGGGTATCCAGTTTTTTCGCTCGGGCCAATAGGGGAAGGGCGTCGTCAAGGGCCTTGCTCTTGGCGGTGAGATCGGTTTCTGAAACCAACATTTGTTTTTCCAGTGCTTCTTTTTGTAGATGAAGTTCGGCAATATGTCCTTTCAAATTTACCAGGTCCCCTGATTTTTCGGCATGCTGTTCCTGTGCGTGTTTTAAGGCATCCGCCCAGCTTCGGGTTTTTTGTGCCTGTTCTGCCCGAAACAGTTTTTGGTTACGGGGGGCGGCATTTGTTTTTGTTTCGATCGCTTTTTGCAGGGCAATTTCCGCATCGTCCCGACTAGTTAGGAATTGCGCAAGTTGTTCATACCAAGTGATCTCTTTTGCAAAACCTTCTATTTGCTTTTCCAGTATGTTGATCTTGTTTGCTAGATCGATCCGTTCTTCATCCAGGGTTTTTAATTCCGCTTCGGTAAGGGTATTGATTCCCTCTTTTCGGGTGTTGAGGTCGCGCAGCCGTAATTCCTCGATTTTATATCTTTCATAAATTTTTTTCGAGATTTCGGAATAAATATGGGTCCCCGTCAATTTTTCGAGCAAGGACGATTTCTCATCCTTATTGGCTTTCATAAAAGCGGTAAAATCGCCCTGTGCCAATAGGACGGAACGGGTAAATTGTTCAAAGTTCAAACCTACCAGCCGTTCTATTTCCCTGTAGGTTTCCGCCTTTTTCCCGGGCATATCTATATGGGAAGTGATGTTCTTTAGGGTGATCGAATCGGGCTGCATATTTCCTTCGGCCATGTTCCTGGCCCGTCTTACGCTCCAGGTCGCACGATATTGTTGTTTATCTATACCTACAAAATCGACTTCTGCAGATCCTTCCGCCGTTCCGTCGCGCAAGATACCTCGCACATCGCCCTGGCCGATCGTGCTTCCCCTAACGTCATGGATCTCTATTCCCATTTCCTTGGCCTGAATGTATCTGGGCGTCTTACCGTATAAGGCAAGGCAAAGTGCATCCAGGATGGTGGACTTGCCCGCTCCCGTAGCCCCGGTGATGGCAAAAATTCCCGCACCGGACAAGGGCTCGGAGGTAAAGTCGATTTCAGTGCTTCCTTCCAGGGAGGCCAGATTTTTTATGCGTATGGCTAATATCTTCATCTTATTTCTCCGTTTGGTCTACTTCATGTGCCACCTGCCGAAAAAGTTTCATGATTCCTTCGGGAGCATCGGTATCGTATTTGGATCGGTACACTCTGGCAAATACGTCCAAGGGCTGTAGTTCGTTAAGCTTTTCTTGTGTGATAAACTCGGTGGACTGCTGGGTCGAGACCGGATATTTCACATCAATTTTAGCAAGTCTTACTTTTTTGCCCGTCAATGCCGTTTCTACCTTATGCCTTAAAGCGGGTTCCGGCCCATCTAGCAGTACCCGTACCTCCAGGTAGGGAGCTGTTTGCGGAGACTTGTCCATAGCCGGTAATCGCTCCAATAGCGCAAGTACCTCCTGCAATGGCCGGGGGGTAGGGGGGACCCGTTGAAGCGGTACGGATAATGGGATTTCCACTGATTTTAGGTTAGTTAATTCCTTGTCCAGATCAAAAACGATAACCTGATGTCTGTAATGGATCTCGGAAAAGGACATGGGCAAAGGGCTGCCCGAATAGCGGATATGTTCTTTCCCGCCAATGCGCTGGGCCTTGTGGATGTGGCCCAAGGCTACATATTTTATATCCGGGTGAAATGCCGTGGCGGAAATGCATTCCACCCCGCCCATGATCGCCCTTTCCGTTCTATCCAGATCGGTTATTTCGGCATGCTGGGTATGTAAATGCCCCATTGCGATTATAGTATCCCCGTCCTGTTTTTTTCCTTGGGCATATTCAAAAGCTTCCCTGTACAGTGCCGCTACACCCTCCGTATAGGGATTTGCGGAATTTGATATTGCGGGATAGTCGCCCATACGTAAAAAGGGAACGGCAAGGCAGTAGACCTTTATCTCCTTCGATGCATCGTATAAGGGAACGAGCAACTTTTCATAATCTATATGGCCCTGCGCATCCTTTTCTACCGACCCTATTATATGGACGTTCGAGGATTCCAATAAGGGTTTTGGAGCTTCTAGGCGCGAGGCGGAATCGTGGTTGCCGGCGGTGATGACGATCTGTAGGCCGGGGTTTTCCTTAGTGGCCCGATTTAGGAACGTATAAAACATTTTTATGGATGCCGCCGCCGGATTGGAAATATCAAAAACATCCCCGCTGATCAGCAGCACATCGATCTGTTCCCCCTGTAAGGTAGGCAGCAGCCAATCCAGGAACTGCTGATGTTCATAGCTACGGTCATATTCGTGAAAGAGTTGGCCTATATGCCAGTCTGCGGTATGTAGGATTTTCATGTGAAGGGGTCTTGTTTTGATCGGACCTGTAAATGTATAGCAATTTAAGGATTAAGTTGAAATAGGAACTCTTTCATGAATCCTTTCTTCCATTTGTTTTAAAGCTGCTAAAAGAGCCTTGTTTATATAGTGTATAAATATAATTTTTCTATATGTATAAACATATGACATATTAACTTGCATCTTTTAAT
>DATGQM010000155.1:0-3609 GCA_035304205.1 Arenibacter sp.
GCGAAAACAATAAGGGCGACCTTTAATAGCACATCTATAACCCCCGGATTATTGAACAAATATTTGGAGATCATTACCGAAATGTAGGCCTGGATCAAGATCATCACGGAAACGCCTATACTAAAGGTTATGCCGTTGGTCTTTCCCTTTTCCACACTTATCTTGGCCGCGTTCATATTTAACAGACCCGGGGGTACGGTAGCCATAAAGGCCGCCGAAAAGGTAGCAAAAAACAAAATTAATATATGCTCCATGGGCTACTGCACTCTAAATTTAATATAGGTAATGGGTTTTCCCCTTTCAAGATACTGTTTTTCGTAGAAAGTCTGTATACCCAGAACTTCTTTCGGACTGCCCTCGTTCCTATAAACATCATGATTGGCATGGAGCACTTCCAGACCCATCCCATGCAATAGCCCTAGGGTATATCCGTGCATAAATTCACTGTCGGTCTTCAAATTTATCGTCCCTTCCGGCTTTAGGACGACCTTGTATTTCTCCAAAAAAAGCATGTTGGTAAGCCTATGTTTGGTACGTTTGTATTTTATTTGGGGGTCGGGGAAGGTAATCCAGATCTCGGATACTTCATTCTCATCAAAAAGACCGTCTATAAGTTCTATCTGGGAGCGTAAAAAAGCGGCATTCTTAATGTTTTCCTGGATTCCCGTTTTGGCACCGCGCCAAAATCGGGCCCCCTTTATATCGATACCGATATAATTTTTATCCGGATTCTGTTTTGCCAGTCCTATTGTATATTCCCCCTTGCCGCAGCCCAACTCCAGGACCAAGGGATGGTCGTTCCCGAAAAATTCGTTCCATTTTCCCTTATAGGGGAATTGCCCTTTGGCAATTTCTTCCCTTCCTGGTTGGATTACGTTAGCAAAGGTCTCGTTTTCTTTAAACCTCTTGAGTTTGTTCTTGCTTCCCACGGGTATAACCATTTAATATTTGGCAAAGCTAAGGAAATCTAGCTTGTTTCCTATGTAGTCCGGGAGTCTTCCTATCGATTTCCCAAAAAACAATAAGGCATGCGTTTGGATAAGCGGCCTTCACCACTCCTATAGGGAAGGTGATCGCCGTTATATAATTTTTGATTTTTCCAAGGTGAAGGAGAATTCGGAACCTGCATCCAGTACACTTTCCACATATATTTTTTCATCGTGCGCCTCCATAATATGCTTTACGATGGCCAGTCCCAGCCCAGAGCCCCCTTCTTCCCGGCTACCGCTCTGATCTATCCTATAGAACCGCTCAAAGATCCTGGACAGATGGTCTTTGGAGATACCCTCCCCATTGTCCGTTACCCGGACAATGACCTTATTCTTGATTAAATTTTCCACGCTGACTTCCGTAGTTCCATTTTTTTGACCATACTTTATGGAGTTTACCAAGAGATTGGTGACTACCTGCTGTATCTTCTCCCTATCGGCCCTTACATAGATCGGTTCTTTATATTCCATATCAAAAGTCAGGGAAATATTTTTTTTGGCCGCTTTCATTTCCAGGAGGTCGAACACATTTTGTATCAGTTCCAGAATATTAAGATCTTCCAATTTTAACTCCAGACCCCCGACTTCCAATTTCGTAATCAGATCCAGGTCGCTAACGATATAGGCAAGTCGCTCTACCCCCTTACTGGCACGTTGCAGGTATTTTTTTCGGAGTACCTTATCATCCATGGCACCATCCAAGAGGGTCAAGATATATCCTTGTACCGTAAATAGGGGAGTTTTTAATTCGTGGGAAACATTGCCCAAAAAATCCTTTCTATATTCTTCCCTGATCTTTAAGGTATCTATTTCAATTTTCTTGTTCTTCGCAAATCTTTCAATTTCATCGGTCAAGGTTCGCATATCCGTAGTAACCGTTCTGGCAGCAAGGGAAGTGGACTGCAGCAGGGTAAGATCGTTATAAATTCTTTCTATCCTCCTATAAATAAATTTCTCTACCCGTATCTGTAGGATCAATACGGAAATAATACTGGAAGCCACTGCAAATCCAAGTAGTAGCCACCAATCCATATTTCCCTCTAACAACATAAAAATAGCCAACAAAAGGGTCAGCGACGCAGCGATCAGCATACTGGAACGCAGGGCAAAACGATATGATTTCTTTATCCGGGCAACCATTATAGGACAAACTTGTAGCCTACCCCTTTTACGGTCTTAAAATGATCGTCCCCTATTTTTTCCCGTAGCTTTCTAATATGTACATCTATGGTCCTGCCGCCGACTACCACCTCGTTCCCCCATACCCTTTCCAGGATTACCTCCCTTTTAAAAACCTTATTGGGTTTGGAGGTCAAGAGGGCCAAAAGTTCAAATTCCTTTCGGGGAAGAACGATTTCTTCCCCTCTGTTAACGATTTTATATTCTTCCCTATTAATAACGATCTCTCCCACCTTAAAGATGTCTTCCACCCCATTATCCCCTTCCCTTAGCCTTCTAAGCAAGGATTTTACTTTGCTGACCAGGACCTTTGGCTTGATGGGTTTGGTAATATAATCATCGGCTCCGGCCTCAAAGCCCGCTACTTGGGAATAATCTTCCCCCCTAGCGGTTAAAAAGGCGATTATGGTATTTTCCAGACCCGGTGTTTTACGGATAATTTCGCAGGCTTCGATACCATCCATCTCGGGCATCATTACATCCAAGATAATGAGATGCGGGTGTTTTTTCTTTGCCTTGGCTACCCCTTCCGCCCCGTTATTGGCCGTAAACACCTCATACCCCTCTGCCGATAGATTATAGCTTACTATCTCCAAAATATCCGGTTCATCATCTACCAAGAGTACTCTAATGTCCTTTTTTTTCATGGATCCAGGGAATTGATTATTTCGGCAAAAGTAATGATAATACTATTATACTGAACAACTTAACATTCATTTAATATGGTAACATTTAGGTAACATAAACAAAATAAATCTTTAACCTGTATATAACTTGACTTTTACAACTGATAGCTTTATTTGCCCCAAATTAAAACGATGATTTGATGAGAGTAATGCTGTTTAGTTTATTCCTTTTGTTTTCATTACAAATAAAGGCACAGGAAACTACAGGAAGTATCGTTGGTAAACTGGTAGATACGGAATTTAACGATGAACCATTGGCCTTCGCCAATATTTTGATTACGGGGACCGTCAAGGGGACCACCTCGGATCTGGATGGACTTTATGAACTGGCCAATTTAGAACCCAATGTCTACAATTTGTCCTTTAGCTATATGGGATACCAAACAGTAGACCTTCCCAATGTGGAAGTGGTAGCCGGTAAGGTGACCACTATAAACGTTCCCATGAGCACCTCCGAAGGAGTATCCCTTAATGAGGTAGTCGTTACCACTGCGGCAAGGAAAGATTCTCAAGTGGCCCTTTTATTGGATCAAAAAAGAGCAGTAGAAATAAAGGAAAGTATAGGTGCCGTACAATTGGGCAAAATAGGTGTTTCCGATGTGGCCGGAGCAGCAACAAAAATTTCGGGAGTAGGGAGAAGTGAGGCTTCCGGGGACATCTATGTTCGCGGACTTGGAGATCGTTATCTCTCCACTACCCTGAACGGGCTTCCGATACCCTCGGACGATATAGAAAAGAAAAACATAGATTTGGGA
>DATGQM010000156.1:0-5135 GCA_035304205.1 Arenibacter sp.
GCCTACGGTATGGGCAAAACTCAATACCACCCCCGTTAATAGGGAAGGTTTGATATTGGGCAATAATACCTTAAAAAGTGTGGTCCGCTTGGGTTTTCCCATGGTATAGGCCGCTTCCCTTAGGGTTACCGGCAAGGAAGATAGTCCGGCCTGAATGGGCTGCACCATAAAGGGCAGACTATATATAATAGAAGCTACCACCAGTCCGCCAAAAGAAAAAATGAGCCTGATCCCCAGCCATTCGTTCAACCAATTCCCAAAGGAATTGGAGGGACTAAAGGCTACCAACATATAGAATCCCAAAACAGTGGGCGGAAGTACCAGGGGCATGCTCACCAAGGCCTCTATGACCGGTTTAATTTTAGATCGGGTATTGGCAAGCCAATTCGCCAGGGGAATGGAAAGGACGAATAGGATCGCGGTAGTAACCACGGCCAACTTAAAGGTCAATATAAGCGGTTGCCAATCCATTATGGGGCCCATATAATCCGGGAAATATGTCCCTGAAAACTATTCATCCATCAAATATCCAAAATCTTTCAATATTTCCTTGGCTTCCCCTGAAAAAAGAAAATCATATAATTCCTGTACTTCCTTCCCGTTCGTTCGTTCCCGCTTTAGTTTTATCACCCCCTGACTAATGGGCATATACCGATCTGCATCTATTTCTATCCAACTGCCCTTTCCCTTCATCTGTGGGGAAAGCACCGTGGACATGGCCGTAAACCCGATCTGGGCCGCTTCTGAAGTGATAAATTGATCGGTCTGGGCAATGCTCTCGCCATAGACCAATTTATTTTCTACTGCATCGAACAGCCCATAATGATGAAGTACTTCCAGTGCCGCTACCCCATAGGGCGCGGTTTTGGGATTGGCTACGGCAATATGCCTTATATGCGGTTCCGTAAGTGTGCTTATTGAAATAGGTGTATTTGTGGACATAGACCATAAGACCAATTTCCCATGGGCGTAGACCCTGGGATTCCCCAAGGCCCTGCCCTCGAAAAAGACCGTTTCGGGATATTTCATATTGGCGGCCACAAAGATATCGTAGGGGGCCCCTTCCACGATCTGGGCCGTTAATTTGCCAGAGGAACCAATGATCAATTCGCAGGAAACACCATGTTTTTCCGTAAATTTTTTTGCTATTACTTCCATAGGTACTTGCATATTGGCTGCCACAGCAATAACGATTTTTTCGGATAGGGCCCTTTGGCATGAAGTAAATAAAAGGATCGCCCCAAAGAACAGAAAACCGAAAACCTTATACAATTTCATACATGTGTTAATTTTTCATGGCCCAAAACCGGGCAAAATATATACCAAAAAAGCTTGGCCCCTACCTTTGTTAATGGGTAGGCGACCAAGCTCAAAATATTAGTTGGTGCCCCGATACTAAAAATCCCGATAGGGGGCGTCCAAAAATTTATTCGCTTCCGGTTCGGAAAACTTGGCGGCCTTACTATCCCAATGCAAGGTCTTATTGGGGAAACGCCCCGCAATAACACCCAATAAAATGGTTTCTGTAAGTCGTGCCGAATACTCGAAGGGCGCACTACATTCGCCCTTGCCCAGACAGGCATCCACAAATTGATGGTAATGCTTGTTGCCCTCTTCGTCATAACTCTTTACCGGTTCCCCGAGCTTATCGGAAGGTTTGACCACGGACAGGTCCAGCTCCTGATACTTCCCGTCTACGATATGGCGGGGAAGTTCCATAAAATGGGGCAGCAATAACCTGCCCTTCTCTCCTATGAACATGGCTCCCTGTTCTGGAAGCTTATCGCTATTGGGCAATATTAGGTCTTTATGTTTTTCAGGGGCACCGGGACCATCATACCATATCCATTCCAGCTTATCCGCGGTATACTTGGTCCCTGGAAAGGTATAGGTAACCGTATTTTTCTCCGGAAACCCAAAGCCCGTGGGTTTCCTACATTTGTTTTTTATGGTCATGGGCACGTCCAATTGTAATGCATTGTACGGGGTATCGAAGATATGCACCCCCATATCGCCAAGCGTACCACAGCCATAGTCCATCACTTTCCTCCAATTGCCGGGGTGATAATACCCTTCCTTATAAGCCCTTTCGGGTGCGGTTCCCAACCATAGGTTCCAATCCAGGTTCGCCGGCACGGGATCAGACCCCTCGGGTGCGGGACCGTCAAAGCCCCAATTTTTTGGGGACCAGGCCCTAACCCTGCTCACCTTTCCGATAATACCGGATTGGATCAGGATCGTGGCCAATTTATAATCGTAAAAGGAATGGACCTGGATTCCCATTTGGGTGACCAGGTTCTTCTCCTTGGCCATCTTGCGCATCGCCCGGGCCTCTACCACATGATGGGTAAGGGGCTTTTGGCAATATACCGGTTTCCCAATTTCCATGGCCAACATAGAGGCTGGCGCATGGGTATGGTCCGGAGTGGAAACAATGACCGCATCTATACCGTTTTTTAATTCCTTGAGCATAAGCCGATAATCGGTATGGGTCGTTGCATTGGGGTGCAATTTTTTTGCGGCTGCCAGCGCATTGGAATCCACATCGCACAGGGCAACTACATCCACCAATGGATGGGACGATATGGAAGCAAGGTCTGCCCCCCCCATATTACTGACCCCGATATGTGCGGTCCGCAAACGGCCATTTTTGGACAAGGCCCAGATAGAAGTTGGCAAAAGTGCTGTTAAGCCAAGGGCTGCGGTACTTTTTAAAAAATCTCTTTTTTTCATCTGTAGATATTTATTGTTTTTTAACGGTCATACCTGCCTGACGGTAGGCAAGTGTAATTCGCATATCTTCATTCGCATTTGCCCGCCAGAATGAATCTTTCGGGCTGGCGACCGGTTTTCGGTCATGCTCATTTCATCCGTTTATATTATTGATTTAGAGGATGGATTGCGGTTTTTACAATTTTTTAATTTTTATATTCTTGAACCATATGGGACTGGAATGATCCTGAAATCCTATATAGCCCGTTTTAAAGCGACCATAGTTTTCCGCATCCTTCCATTTTCCCGAATTCTTTTTTTCGTACCACTCCTGGGACCAAGGCACAAAGGACAATACTTTTTTCCCGTTCAGCCAATGTTCCACCTTTTCCGGTGTAAACACGATTTTGGAGGAATTCCATTCCCCCACCGGATTCAGGTTCTTCTGCGAAGGGTCCGCAGCGTACATGGCATAATCGGAAGCAGTCTGCTGTAAGGGTTGTAGCTGCGAAGGGTTTTCGGTATTTCCCAAACTCAGGTTGTACTCCGTAACATCATGGATCCTGGCATAATTGATATCGTCGATAAGTTGGTATTCCGGGGAAATGGTAGAAGGGCCTTCATTGGGGATCCCTTCCTTTAGGTGATAAAAAATACCGCTATTGCCGCCTTCCGGCAATTTCCATTCTACATAAAGCTCAAAATTATCAAACTCTTCCGATCCGTATATAATATCGGTGCCCCCCTTATAATCCTGCTCCATGCCCAATTCCGTATCAAAGGTCAGGGTACTATCCTTAACGGTCCATCCCGGGGGAAGGGCATCCCCATTATAGGCCCGCCACCCTTCGGTATCGACACCATTAAAAAGATAGGTCCACTCATCCGTATCGGACTTGGGGTGCGACTTACAGGAAGATAATACAATAGCAAATACAAAAAAGGCAATAATACGTTTCATTTCTTAACTCGTTTAATTATTTGGATTACGAACGATGAAGATAAAAAATTTAGTCAAGAATACTAGGATTAATCATTCCCTCCCTTTAAATATACCGCAAATAATCCTGTTCCTATAAATTATCCCCCAGTATTGCGATATATGGGGCATCGTTGCCTTCCCTAATCCCAACACCGATCGAATGCAATAATTCCCCTGCTACTTCCATCCACATTCCTTACCTTTAGGGTGGGTTCGGGACAAATAGGATTTTATGTTTCTTAACCTACATCTATACCCAAGATGTCCAATTGAAGTAAATTTTAATTTTTATAAAAGGAATGCTAACATTTAAAACAAGATAATGAGCAAAAAAATATCCATACTGGTAGGTAGTCTTCGAAAGGAGTCCTTTAACAGAAAGATTGCCAATGAACTTATCCGCTTGGCACCGAAATCCCTAACTATGCAAATCATTGAAATAGGGGACCTCCCCCTTTACAATGAGGATCTGGAAGGTGCCGATACACCTGCTCCCTGGTCGGTCTTTCGGGACCAGGTCAGGGACTCGGACGGGGTACTGTTCGCAACGCCCGAATATAACCGATCGATCAGTGGGGTCCTAAAAAACGCCATAGACGTGGGATCCAGGCCTTACGGCAAAAGTATTTGGGCCGGGAAAGCCGGGGCGGTCATAAGTGTTAGCCCGGGTAGCCTTGGGGCCTTTGGCGCCAACCACGCACTGCGGCAGTCCATGGTCTTCCTCGATGTACCCATAATGCAGCAACCCGAAGCCTATATCAACTATGCGGGCACCCTCTTCGATGGAAACGGAAAGTTGAACGCGAAAAAAGAGCAGTTTCTGACGGAATATATAAATGCCTATGCCCAATGGGTAGATCGCCTATCAAATTGAATCGGACAATCCATAGGCGAATTGCAAATTTTAACTTAACTTAACACTATAAAAATCACATATTCATATTATGAAAAAACACCTCTTATTTTTAGCCTTTGCCCTATTGCTACCAACGGCCATTATGGCCCAAATATGGAAAAACGACCCGGCCCATTCCAGAATGGAGTTTACTATTTCGCACACCTTGATATCCGATATGGGTGGCGTATTCAATGATTTTTCGATCGACATAAACGCTAGTCAACCCGATTTTAGCGATGCGGCCATCGAGGTGGTCGTTCAGACCAAATCCGTCGATACCGAAGTGGCCCAAAGGGACGACCACCTGCGTAGCCCCGATTTTTTTGATGTGGCCCAATTTCCTGAAATGCGTTTTAAGAGCAGCGGGATAAAGCAGATCGATGGAAAAACATTCCTTGTAACAGGGGAACTGACCCTGCACGGGGTTTCCAAATCCGTTGACCTGACCATGGTACACAATGGAAGTTATACCAAGGACGGTAAGACCATATCCGGTATCACCGTTAGTGGGAAGATCCTGCGTTCCGATTTCAATTTCGGACC
>DATGQM010000157.1:0-3179 GCA_035304205.1 Arenibacter sp.
CGGAATTTTGGTACCAACCCTGGCATATACAGGTTATTTATATTAGAAAGCGTATTTAAGTGTGATACCATAGGTGCCGGGATCTCCCAGAACAGCGGCATAGTGTCCGCTGTTACCGGCTGCCGGGAGTAATTGTTCAAAATAATCCTTATCCAATAGATTGCGGGCCCAGACCAGGACAGAAACCCCGGTATTCGCACGGAATCCGACCCTTGCATTGAGCAGGCCATACCCTTCTATGTTTAAGAATTGTGAAGGTGACGGACTCGATGAAAATTCGGATCGGAAAAAGGAATCGAATGCCAGGAACAATTTACCGTCCTGTTGTAGAAAATCTATGTTATCGGACGTGATTTCCCCACCAAGAGATCCTGCCCATTTAGAAATACCGGGCAATCTGCCCCCGGAAATATCTTTAAATGCTTGGGCACCCCCAGATTCTTCCAAGGGTACCGGCGCATTTTTAAAGGATACATATTTAGCTTCACTATAGGTAAGCGCACCGTAAAAACCCAAATTTTTATTTACGCGGAAGTTAAGATCAAATTCGGCCCCTTTCACGTTTACTTTTTCAGCATTGGCAATATAGCCCCTATTTACCCCTATTTGACCAGCCTGTACATTGGCCTGATAATCTTCAATATCTGTATTGAAAAAGCTGGCATTTAAAGTGATATTATCTATGGGGGAGGTTTTTGCCCCTATTTCCACATGCTTTACATATTCTGGTTTGATGGTTCCCAATTCCAAAGCTACTTCGCCATCTATCTCGGGCAGCCCCGCTACATTTACGCCCATAGGCTTAAAACTGGTCGAATAGGTAGCGTAGGTATTAATTCTGTCGGAAACTTTATACGCAGCGGTCAATTGATAGGTAAAATTGTTTTCATCGCCATCCGTTACGAACGACTGATTGCGATATACCACTCTTTTTAAGGCGATCAGATCGGGATCGGTAGTGTCCAATCCCCCAAAGGTCGTTCTGTTATAGGAAACATCCTTTTTGTCATAATTAAACCTAATACCGGGCAATAAATGGAATTTATCGGTTATCGCCCAATCAAAATTTGCAAAAATAGCCGCACTGGAAGATTGTATGGACGACTTGGTACTAGCACCGTAACCTTCCAGTAAATTTGGCGTTTCCCAGAGTTCACTGGTTGAATTTTGTGCAAAACGCCATTGTGCGGACCCGGATTCCTCGGTTCCGTTCGTTTTTACTTCCTGGTCGATAAAAAACACTCCAATGGTACCACTTAATTTTGGTAAAATGTCACCGGCATAGCGTATTTCTTGTGACCAATTTTTGTGTTTGGACGGGTTCTGGGATTTGGCCAAGGCCTGTAATCCGGTAAAATCCCTATCGTTCGATGGTCCCCAATTCCAATATCTCCATGCGGTAGTGGATGTAAGTGTTCCTTTTCCAAACTTAATATCGGCATTAAGGGATACGCCGCCGAACTCGTTAAGGGAACGCCAAGGCGTATCGTGGTCTATTTTTCTGTCGAAGGGGTCTAGACTTGGCAAGGTATAGCCCAAATCGGCAATGATAGTATTAAAGCGACGGTATTCGGCATGTTGGGTCTGGACTACACCGGCGACGACCTGTGCATATCCGTTTGGATTTTGTTTGGAATTATCCCCGGAAAGGATGATATTGATCTTATCGTTAGGTGTAAAAAGTAGTTGCCCCCTATACCCTAAATTGTTTATGTCGTTTACATATTCGTTCTTGGCGACATTATAAACGGTCCCGTCCCTTTGTGTTCCGGAGAAGGACACCCGTGCGGCCAATTTATCCTTTACAATGGCACCTGTAATGGAACTTTTGGCCTGGATATAGCCATAATTGCCATAACTTACCTCAAAGTCGGCCCCCGTTGTAAAACTCGGTTTTCGTGTAGTGATATTGAATGCTCCCGCCGTAGTGTTCTTTCCAAAAAGGGTTCCCTGCGGGCCCCGTAGGACTTCTATGCGCTCAATATCGATAAAGTCCAAGGTAGCTGCTGCCGGACGGGCATAATAGACACCATCCACATAAAAGCCTACACCCGGATCGAGTCCGTCGTTGGTCAACCCGAACGGAGATCCCAATCCCCTGATATTAATACCTGTATTTCTGGGGTTCGACGAATAAAGTTGAACCGAAGGAACAAGCTCTTTTACACGGTTGACATTAAACGATCCCGATTCATCTATTTTGGCTCCCCCGACAATAGAGATCGGAATCGGTATATTTTGTGCGGTCTCGGTTCTTCTTCTTGCCGTTACGATTACTTGGGAAAGTAGGTTTTCCGGTCTTAAAACGATAGTGATGGATTCTTCATTAATTTCATAAATTTCAACGTTTTGCTGTTTTAGCCCAACTGCGCTTACTATTAATGTGATGGGCAATTGTTGTTTGGCATTGAGCTCGAAGTAGCCATCAAAATTTGATGTAGTAAAGTTTTGGGTTCCTTTTTCCAATAGGGTGGCCCCAACGACTGTATGGCCGTCCGGGTCGGTTACGGTTCCCTTTATTTTCTGTTCCTGTGCCCTGACGGCTACTGTATGGATGGATAGCAAAAATAATATGCTTATAATTTTATTCATTTTCTTTTATTTTAATCGGATTAAATCCCAATACTCCAATCTATTCTATATAATAGGTGGTATACTGCGAAAAAAAATCGTGGTTATTGATTTATTACCAGGTGGTCGATTGCTGAACGTTCCTTTTCCAAGGTTTTGATGTCCGGTTGTAAGAAACCGTATTGTGCCAAATATTTTTGGCCATTTTTTAGAACCCAGTTTAAAAAATGTAAGGTTTCCGGGTTTGCTTCCTTTAAATCGACTACGATCTGTAATTGGGCAATAGGCATATTATTTATTTTTTTTGGATCTATATCCTGTAAATTCTGGATAACGGTATCCAAATCGTGATAAAAGGACTCATCATCGGACACTTTATGATTGCCATCCAAATCGACCGGTAAAATGGTCAGCCCTGCCAAAGGTTTACGTGTGTCCACATCGAATAGTACATTAAGCGCATTAAAGGAAATAGCCTGGGTATCGTTTTTCATGGCATTTAGTACATGAAAATCGTTTCCCCCTATGGCGTTTCCCTTAATATTTGAGGTTTCATAGCCAAATGCATGGGCAAAAATGGTCGGGACGCCCGAGTTACCTAATCTGCT
>DATGQM010000158.1:0-10836 GCA_035304205.1 Arenibacter sp.
GCGGATCATTGCTCTTGGGCCGTAATTCGATCTATAATCTTGCCCCGGCCCCTTCAAACCCTCCGCTTTGCTCCTCCGGGCGGGCAAACCACCTCCCTTTATCCAAAGGGAGGAGCTTAATTTTAATCCAAGTTAAACTTGAACCTTGAACAAACTCAATACGCTGCGCAAAGTCTCCCGACTTTGAGCTTGCTTTTTCCTTGAACAGGCTCTTGCCACCTGCAACAGCCCACTGCCTACTACTTTAGCCCTATCCCTTGATCCATGCCTCCCGTAGCTTGGACTGTGCTGCACTAACCTCTTCCATGGGCAGCAACTTTTGGACCTGGATGGTCGGGGTACCGACTTTTCCCGAGAGGACCAGCTCCCCATCCCCTCGCTGTACCGTTATACTGATTTCCCTTTCCGGTGCCCAGCCAAAACTTAACCCTATAATCGGTCTAATGGTCTCCAAATTGATTTCCTTTCCATCTATTTTCTTAATGACATCCCCTCCCAGGATCCCCAGATCCTTAAAAAAGGAATTTAATTCGATTCCCTTCCTAACAAATATTTCGTTCCCCTTGCCGGGATCCACATCTATAAAAGGAATTTCACCATTAAAGAAGTAGCCGGTAGCTTCTTGTCCGGACGTTACCTTTAAGCCCACCTTGCTCCAGAACGTTCCATAATCCATCGGCGTATTCCCGACCACATAGCGATCAAAAAAATCCTTTATCTCCGGGTAGGTCATGGCTACAATTTCATCGATCAGGCGGTTATCGTCAAAGGGAGTGGAGACCCCATATTTTTTTGAAAGCTCCTTCAACAACCATAATACCCCTTTTTGACCATCGCTCAACCGGCGGAGTTCAATATCCAATGCCATATTTATAAGGGCCCCCTTTTCATACACATTGGCAAAGTTTTCCTTATAGGGCGATTCAAATATATGTTGGCTCAATGCCGTAAAGGACAGCGTATCATTATATATTTTTGAATTATTGACCTTCTCCATTAAACGACCATAAAAGGCTTCCTCGCTTATAAGGCCTTGCTGAATTTGAAATAGATTGGCAAAATACTCGGTGGTCCCTTCGTACATCCATAAATGTTGCGACATTTTCGGCGCATTAAAATCGAAAAATTGAATTTCCTTGGAATGTACCGTCAGCGGGGTTACAATATGGAAAAATTCATGCGACACAATATCGATCAGAGATTCCTCCAAGCGATCTTTGGGCATCTGTTCGGGCATAACCACTACCGTGGAAGTATGGTGTTCCAAAGCCCCGAATCCACTGGCATCCGTGTCCTCCAAAGTGGAAAGATAGAGCAGGATGGCATACTGTTTAGTACTGTTGATCTCCCCTAAAAACCGCTTTTGGGCGGCCATCATTTTCTCCATGCTCCCTTTTAGACTAGCCGCCGTATAATGTCCATTAGGGGAATATACGCTAAGGCTTACCTCGATCTCACCGACCTGAAAGGTTTCGGTATCCGGTTTTGCGTAGAGAATGGGGTTGTCCATGACCTCAAAATAACGCCCTGCATTAAAAACGTCCACGGATGGATTTTTTGGGTCCGCCGCTCCCCTTCCCATCGAGGTCATCGGCTCCATATTATCCGGGGCCATTATTTTCAGGACATAGGGGCTTTCCTCCAGATCACTAAAATACCCCACAAAACCATGGAGGTTCAACATAAAGTTTTTACCCTCCAGGATATTGGTACCCGCCGGTGAAAATACCTTATCTTCCATTTCCCGCTCCGTATCATAGGTATCGTTCACCCAATAGGTCACTTTATCCAGGTCCGCAGCGTTGGCGATCACCCAGCTATTATTGTCCAGCCTTTCAAAATCGAGTTCCCCACCCTTATAATCCAATGCTTTGAACTGTTCTATATATTTCCCGTAATCATCCTCACTATAGGTGCCGGGGACGGTTTTGGGAATAAAAAAGGTAAGCTCGTCCGTCTTAAACCTCCCCGGGTCCACGACTACCATGACCTTATCGTCCACAACGTTCGTAAGGTCTATAGTGGTCACGATCCGCTCCCTTTCGGCCGCTACCAAGGATTTTTGCGTCCCGCACCCATAAATAGTGGTGCTTATAAACCCTATGAGCAAGATTCCTTTTAATAATTTCGATTTATCTACCATTCCATATACATTTTAATGCCCCTTGTTCTACCCTGGTCGCTTCGTCCCTAAAACTATACAGCGTAAGGGACTAAAGGGAAACAAGGCGATTTCTACCCTCCGCCCTTTGGTCCCGATAACTATCGGGAAGAGGAAAAGGGCAGAAATTGCCAATTTTGATTAAGGGGTGAATTGTTACGATTATTGGACACAAGATTATAAAAATAAATTTGGAACGCCTATTTGTTGGGAAATAATTAAGAAAACAGGAATCGCATTCCCAAAAGCGCTTCATAAATAATTTTGATTATTTTTGCAACGAATTAATCGACACAAAATGCAATACAAGAGAATACTTTTAAAACTCAGCGGAGAAGCCTTAATGGGTGAGAAGCAATATGGCATAGATCCCAAACGTCTCGCTGCCTACGCCGATGAGATAAAGGAAGTAGTGGACAAGGGCATAGAGGTGGCAATTGTTATTGGAGGAGGGAATATTTTCAGGGGCCTCGCCGGTGCAAGTGATGGAATGGACAGGGTACAGGGCGACCACATGGGAATGTTGGCCACCGTTATCAACGGATTGGCCCTACAAAGCGCACTGGAACTCAAGGGCGTACAGACCAGATTGCAATCGGCCATTCAGATAAACGAAGTAGCGGAACCTTTTATACGGCGCCGTGCCATGCGGCACTTGGAAAAGGGCAGGGTGGTCATATTCGGCGGGGGAACGGGAAATCCCTATTTTACTACGGATTCCGCAGCGGTATTACGGGCCATAGAGATAGAGGCCAACGTGATCTTAAAAGGAACACGTGTTGACGGGATATATACTTCCGATCCCGAGAAGGACATTACCGCCACAAAATTTGACACCATCTCCTTTCAGGACGTACTAAAAAAAGGATTAAAGGTTATGGATACAACGGCCTTTACATTGAGCCAGGAAAACGAACTCCCCATCGTTGTCTTTGATATGAACAAGAAGGGAAACCTTTTAAAGTTGGTTTCCGGTGAAAATATCGGAACCGTGGTAAACCTTTAGTATCGTTACTATTTGTATTCCATCAATTAAAAAATAAGAAAATGGACGAAGACATTAAATTTATACTGGATACCACCAGGGAGGGAATGGACGGTGCCGTGGAACACCTCGAAAGGATGTTTGTAAAAATTAGGGCCGGAAAAGCAAGCCCCATAATGCTTTCCAGCGTTATGGTACCGTATTATGGCTCCCTTACCCCTTTGGCCCAAGTAGCCAATATAGGCACCCCGGATGCACGGACCCTTTCCGTACAGCCATGGGAAAAAAATATGCTGCACGAAATAGAAAAGGCCATTATGAATTCAAATTTGGGCTTTAACCCTATGAACAATGGCGATTATGTGATCATCAACGTGCCTCCGCTGACCGAGGAACGCAGGAAAGATCTGGTAAAACAAGCTAAATCCGAGGCCGAGGAGGCAAAAATAGGCGTACGGAATTCCAGGCAGGAAGCGAACAAGGAAATCAGGGGCCTGGATGTATCCGAAGACCTACAGAAAGGCGCAGAGGCCGATGTGCAGATCCTGACGGACAAATACATTAAAAAGATAGATGCACTCCTCGAACTCAAGGAGGTTGAGATCATGAAGGTATGATCCTTTCCGCTATTAAATTTTAGGGAGCAGCATAAAAGCTGCTCTTTTTTATTTATATATACTTAACGCAAAATACGGTCGGCAACCGCTCCACGGAAAATAAAATTTATAATGGTGCACGATCCGCCCATATTTTACAAAATGGCTATCTTTGCCACTTAAATTTCAAGGATTCGAAATGAAGACATATAGCATAAAAGAACTACTCGCTACCGATCATTTACACAAGGAAGTTGTTGTGAACGGATGGGTAAGGACCTATAGGAGCAACCGGTTTATTGCACTGAACGATGGGTCTACTATCAACAACATCCAATGCGTAGTTAATTTCGAGGAATTTGACGACGAGGTCCTAAAGCAAATAAATACCGGGGCCGCCCTACAGATAATCGGTACCCTGGTAGAAAGTCAGGGAAAGGGACAACAAGTGGAAATACAGGTAAAGAACCTTAAAATCCATGGGGGGGCCGACCCGGAAGCCTATCCCATCCAACCTAAAAAACATTCCTTGGAATTTTTAAGGGAAAAAGCGCATCTTAGGGTACGCACCAATACATTTGCGGCCATTATGCGGGTGCGTTCCGCCCTCTCCTTTGCCGTACACCAATATTTCCAAAAAAATGGCTTCTTTTATGTGCATACCCCTATAATTACGGGATCCGATGCGGAAGGGGCCGGGGAAATGTTCCGGGTAAGCACCCTGGACAGTAAAAATCCGCCTTTGACCGAGGACGGCAAAGTAGATTACGGGGAGGATTTTTTTGGCAAGGAAACCAACTTAACGGTATCCGGACAATTGGAAGCGGAAACCTATGCTATGGGATTGGGGAAGGTATATACCTTTGGACCTACCTTCCGGGCAGAAAACTCCAATACTTCCAGACACTTGGCCGAGTTTTGGATGATAGAGCCCGAGGTGGCCTTCAACGACCTGGATGCCAATATGGACCTGGCAGAGGACTTTATAAAGGAGGTAATCCACTATGCCCTGCAAAATTGCCGGGAAGACCTGGAATTTTTACAGCAGCGCCTCTTGGAGGAGGAGAAGGGCAAGCCCCAGGCGGAGCGTAGCGAAATGCCCCTGATCGAAAAGCTAAAATTCGTCTCGGACAATACCTTTAAAAGGGTCAGTTATACCGAGGCCATAGATATCCTGAGGGATAGCAAACCCAACAAGAAAAAGCAGTTCAAATATCCGATAGACGAATGGGGCACCGATCTGCAGAGCGAACACGAACGTTATTTAGTGGAGAAGCATTTTAAATGTCCAGTAATCCTATTCGATTACCCCGCGAAGATAAAGGCGTTCTATATGCGCCTGAACGAAGATGGGAAAACGGTACGGGCCATGGATATCCTGTTCCCCGGAATCGGGGAGATCGTTGGGGGATCACAGCGGGAAGAGCGACTGGAGGTCCTGCAAAAAAAGATCAAGGCCCTGAATTTGGACGAAAAGGAATTATGGTGGTACCTGGACCTTAGAAAATTTGGGACCGCCGTACACAGCGGTTTTGGGCTGGGTTTTGAACGCCTGGTACTATTTACCACGGGAATGGGGAATATCAGGGATGTAATACCTTTCCCCAGGACGCCCCAAAATGCGGAATTCTAATCTTTATTCTTTAACTTTATAGGAAGATCATAGATCCCTTATGCTGAAACAACACCTACAGTTTAAACTATCCCAAAAATTATCTCCACAACAGATCCAGTTGATGAAGTTGATCCAATTGCCCACGCAGGCATTTGAACAACGTTTAAAACAGGAAATGGAGGAAAACCCCGCCCTGGAACCGGGGAAGGAAGAAAGCGATGTCCAGCAGGACGAGTTCGAGGATCTTTATGATAATGAGACCGATAGTGAAAGCATAAGCGCCGAGGATATCAATATCGACGAATATTTAAGTGATGACGAGATACCGGATTATAGGACCCAGGCCAATAATTATAGTTCGGACGACGAGGAGAAGAATGTGCCCTTTGCGGCCGGGACCTCCTTTAACCAATACCTGCTCAATCAACTGAACACGGTCTATTTAAATGATGAGGAATGGGCCATCGCCGAATTTTTGGTGGGAAGCGTGGACGAGAGCGGTTATATCAGAAGGCCCCTTATGGATATATTGGACGACCTGGCCTTTATCCAAAATATATATACCGATGAAAAGACCATAGAAAAAGTATTGCGCCAGGTACAGGACCTCGACCCTGCGGGCGTGGCGGCACGCTCTCTGGAAGAATGCCTGCTCATCCAGTTAAAAAGAAAGGAGATTACCCCAAGTATAGAACTCGCCATCGAAGTCCTGGAGAAGTCCTTTGAACAGTTTACCAAAAAGCACTACCAAAAACTGATCCAAAAACACAATATCACCGAGCAACAATTAAGGGATGCCATCACGGAAATCGAACGCCTTAACCCCAAACCAGGGGGATCCTATTCGGGCAATAACCGGATCATAGAGCACGTGGTACCCGATTTCACCATCCGGATTACCGAAGGGGAACTGGAGTTGGGACTAAACAGTAGAAATGCCCCGGAACTACATGTATCCAGGGAATACAGCAATATGCTGGAAGGCTATAAACATTCCAAGGAGAAATCCAAGTCCCAAAAGGATACGGTAATGTTCATCAAGCAAAAACTCGATTCTGCAAAATGGTTCATAGATGCCATCCGGCAACGCCAGCAAACGCTGTATATCACTATGAACGAGATAATGCATTACCAAAAGGAATATTTTTTATCCGGCGATGAACGCAAGCTCCGTCCCATGATATTAAAGGATATAGCAGATGCCATCAATATGGATGTCTCTACCGTTTCCAGGGTGGCCAACAGTAAATATGTGGACACCCCCTACGGCACAAAACTGATCAAGGACTATTTCTCGGAAGCCATGAAAAATGAGCAGGGGGAAGACGTCTCCACAAGGGAAATAAAAAAAATATTGGAGATGGTGATCGGTGGGGAAACCAAGAAAAGACCATTTACGGACGATAGGTTGGCAGCCATCCTAAAAGAAAAGGGATATCCCATAGCGCGCAGGACCGTTGCCAAGTATAGGGAGCAATTGGACATCCCCGTGGCCAGGTTACGAAAGGAAATCTAATGCGGCCATTACTAAGATTCATATCCTTCCTCCTACACCCGCTCTACATCCCTTTTGCCGGGACTTTGGCCTATTTCCTGGTTACGCCCAAATACCATCCGCTAGAGGTACAGAGCGGTAATATTCTGCCCATTTTTATCCTTACCGTCATTATTCCGATTATTTTCTACCTTATTTTACGGAACTTGGGAACGGTCAGCTCCATATTCCTGACTAATATAAGGGAAAGGAAATATCCATTATATATCAGCCTAGCGCTCCTATTAATGGTCCTGTACAAAGTCATTCCCAATAACTTTACCATTGAACTGCACTATTATTTTCTTGGATTGATAGCCGCCACCTTCAGTACCCTGGTACTATTGTTCCTAAATTTTAAATGTAGTATCCATTTATTGGGCATGGGCAGCTTACTAATGTTTTTAATAAACCTCAGCATACATTTCCAGATCAACATCACCCTTACCATTGCACTGACCACCTTCCTGTGCGGCCTAACGGCCAGTTCCCGGCTATACCTTAACGCCCATACCCGATCCGAGGTCCTTATCGGTTTTGCGATAGGGACCCTAACACAGCTGATCACCGTTAAGTACTGGCTATAAAATATAAAAGATAAGTCCCACCTGCAGCGGTCGCATATTAATGGGCTCCCCAGAAGACAAGCTGGTACCGTCCCTGAACAGGGAACGCAGGGCATAATAGACATGGATGTTAAAGGTATTATAGCCGACGTTTAGCGCAATACCGTATTGAAACTCCCGGACATCCGTATTCTTAAAACTGAACTTTTCCGTGGCCGAAACATATTTGGACCGATTTGCAAAAACATAACCAAACTTCATGCCCGCATAGATCCGCCAAAATTTATACTCCTCGGGGGTGGAATTCCGCCATCTAAACTGCAAGGGCATTTCCAGCACATGGGTCTCTATCTTGTTTCTTTTATACCGGGTATCACTGTCCAAAAGAACATACTCCAATTCTGTCCCGTTATCCAAGGCCCTAAGGTTGGTATAATACGAATTGACCCCATAGCCCACCCCGATACCAAGGCCAAATGTCCTGCCAAGATTTAGCGGAATATCCTTAATAAAACCGCCCTGCAGCCCGTATGATAGGTTTCTTTGCGCACCATCGGTAGGCAGGTCCATCAAAAAATTATAGGTAAGGCCTACATAAAACTGATCCTCCAGATAATTGGCATCCGTCAACGGTCCAGTATTTGGTTCTTGCCCCATAACACTGAAAACCGTACCCCATAATAGTATTAAGAAAGAACCCCTCATTATCCTTTTAGGTTAAACATATGAAATACAAAAAACGCTTCAAATATAAGCATTTGAAGCGTTTTCGTATCTTTTATCCCTTAAACCAACTATTGCAAGTTTCTAAAAGCATCTCCTTCATAGGTAGTATAATTTACCTTTAAGGCGTTCACTTTTCTAAGTTCCTGCTTAATATCGGAAACTATACCCATATTGGCATTTTTATCCACTTTAAGGGCAGTAGTGAGGACATTCTGCAATTCCTGTGGCTTTTTGTTCCTTTCCATCAAAATATAATCCCCCACATCGGATGCATCGGAAAACTTATCGTTCAATTGGATCTTGGATTCCGTACCATAGACCTTTTCATATTCCGCTGTAGGCTTGCCTACATAAATATAGACCACACGATCCTTTTTTTCCAGTT
Source organism: Arenibacter sp. (assembly GCA_035304205.1). Lineage (GTDB taxonomy): Bacteria > Bacteroidota > Bacteroidia > Flavobacteriales > Flavobacteriaceae > Arenibacter. The sequence continues at coordinate 8,569 of DATGQM010000158.1, forward strand.
TTTTAACCTCGGAAGCATTGGGCAGCGTATTCTCTACCTTCAAAGTACTGTCCTTCATTACGGTAACCGTCATAAAAAAGAACAAGAGCATAAAGACGATATCTGGCAAAGCGGCCGTATTCATCGGCGGTAAGGAGGAATCCCTTTTCTTGTTAAATTTAGACATAGTAAAATTGTTTTAACTTCTAATTAATGCTCGCCGTTTCGGCCTCTGAAAGCTTTAGCGGAAACAGATCCTGAATTCGTTTCACTTTTTCCTTCAAATCTTCCCTAATATTGTCGGGAGTTTCGGGATTTAGGAATTCCGCTTCCATATCCGTAAAATCCCTTTTATAGAGGCGTTGCGCCTCCCGGTTTCTTAGATCATTATAAGCCCCTACCAATTCGTTCTGTACGGTGATATAGGTCGCATATTTGGTCTCCCGATCGTTCTTAAGGGAAACAATAGCCTTGGAAGGGCTGTCCGAAGATGCGGCATCCCGCTCCCCCTTACAATAATCACAATAGTCCGGACTCCCTGCTGCCGCACCACCATTATCCAAAAAGGCGATGGTCTTGGCGCGCAGGTCCTTAATATTGATCAGTTCCTCATCGGCCATTAATTGTCCGTCCCTATTGATATTGACCTGAAAAATATTTTTCTGCCTAATGATAACATCTGTATCCGGTGGCTCTATAGGCGGTAACATCCGATCTAAACCTGCATCCGTATCAATAGTGGTAGTCACTAGAAAAAAGATAAGCAACAAGAACGCAATGTCTGCCATTGAACCCGCGTTTACCTCTGGTGGCGCTCCTCTTCTTGCCATAATATTTTTTATTTAATTATTTTATTTACTGATCATCTTCTTAACACCGCCGAACAACATAGCCCCAACGGCGATCAGGGCCAGAATCCAGAACATATTTAATCCCAACCCTATCATTTTTACCTCGCCCTCTGTGGTCGGAACCCCATTTTTGGCCATCTCGTCAAAATTTACGTCCGTTCCATTGGCCAAAGCATAGGAAATCACAACGACCACCAATAATCCGCCTATGATCAATAAGGCCTTCTTTAATCCCCCTTTGGATGTAAAAAGGTTCATCAATCCAAAAAGAATAGTGGCTACTACGGAAATACCCAACAATATATAGGCGATAATGAACATAAAATTCATCGACCCGTTATTCACAGCCTCTGCCGCCGGAACATCCGTGCTGGGCAATTGAAACCACAGGATGGTACCAATCACTCCGATTACAATTAATATAATTTTTACTATTTTATGCATGACGCTATACGTTTTAGTGCGATTTATCTTTTGTGATCTGCCAACATATCGATCAAAGTGATGGATGAATCTTCCATATCGTTAACAATACTGTCGATTTTTGCAATGATATAATTATAGAAAATCTGAAGGATAATCGCAACAATAAGACCAAATACCGTGGTCAATAACGCTACCTGGATGTCCCCCGCAATAAGGGAAGCACTTAGGTTACCTACCGCAGCGATTTTCTGGAAAGCTTGGATCATACCGATTACCGTACCCATGAAACCAAGCATCGGGGCTATCGCAATGAATAAGGTCAGCCAGGAAACGTTTTTCTCCAATTGGCCCATTTGCACCCCACCGTAAGCTATAACCGCTTTCTCGGCAGATTCCAAACTGTCACCGGCCCTTTCCAATCCCTGATAGTAGATAGAGGCAACGGGCCCCTTTGTATTCCTGCATACTTCCTTGGCAGCTTCTATTCCACCGGAAGCCAAAGCGTCTTCAACCTGTTGTTTTAATTTGGTAGTATTGCTCGTTGCCAGGTTCAGATATATGATCCTTTCAATAGCTACGGCCAGACCAAGGATCAAACACAGGAGTATGACACCCATAAAACCCGCACCACCTGTAATAAATTGCTCTTTTAGCACCTGTGTAAAACCTTTTTCCACTTCCGGGGCCGCTTCCTGCATAACAGCCGCTGCAGCGAAGACTTTTGCACTTACCGTATTTGTACCTGCCACAAATAACCCAGCCGTTGCCAGGGTCGAGAATAATCTTTTCATTCTAAATGTAAATTTAGTTAGTTAATAGGGTTAAAGATAAATAAAAATCACAATAAAAAAATTAAAACTTTACAGCAGAGAGGAAGGGATTCGAACCCTCGATACCCTTGTGGGGTATACACACTTTCCAGGCGTGCGCCTTCGACCACTCGGCCACCTCTCTAGTTGAAGTTTAATTGGTCGACCAAATAACAAAAAAAATATTAGTTAAAGAAATTTAC
>DATGQM010000159.1:0-3481 GCA_035304205.1 Arenibacter sp.
CATGGATATCTCCAAAAAACCTTTTTACGGTCCTGTAGGTACATTTAACGGCTTTAAGCAGGATAGGATAATGAAGAACAGGATAGATTATTTCTTTGTGAAGGATGTGAATGTCCTATCCTATACCCATATAGATGATCGAATGGCCAATAATAAGCATATTTCGGACCATTTACCGGTATTGATTACTATCGGGCATTAAAATTACCGAATAATATAATTATGGGGTAATTCATACAATACGGTTATGGCCAACACTTATACCCAAATACACGTTCAAGCTATTTTTGCAGTTAAAAATAGGCAAGCCCCATTAAAAAGGAATGGAGAAAACATAAGATATGACCGATCTAGACCATGAAAAAAAAATAGCGGCCTTGGAAGCTATAAAATATATAGAAGAGGGAATGATCGTGGGATTGGGTACGGGCTCTACCGCCCAATTCATGATCAGGGCCTTGGGAGAGCGGGTTCTGACCGGACTCAAAATACAGGGCATACCCTCCTCAAAAGCCACACGGGAACTCGCCCTGGAATGCCACATACCCCTTATAACCTTGAAAGATGGAGAGAGAATTGACGTCACCATTGATGGTGCCGATGAATTCGACCCCTATCTACAACTAATAAAAGGCGGCGGTGGGGCCTTATTGCACGAAAAGATCCTCGCCTATAATTCCGATCTCTATATTATTATTGCCGATTCCAAAAAACAGGTCGAGAGGCTAGGAACCTTTAAATTGCCCGTAGAGAGCATTCCCTTCGCTACCTATAGCATCATCCAAACCTTAACGGATAGAGGTCTCCGACCTATTTTAAGGGAAAGTGACGGGGAAGTGTTCATCACGGCAGAGGGCAACTATATTATAGATCTTGATATAAGACATGCCACCAATTTAACGGAACTGGAACTAAGTTTAAAACAGGTTCCGGGCATTGTGGAAACAGGGCTATTCCTCCATATGGCCGATATTATTATTATGGGGAAAGAAAAGGACACAGTTTTGTTTAAAAGGTGAATTAATATCATTATCGGTATAAATTCTACCATTTTTCCGAATACCGCAAAAAATATTGCCGTTTTTTCTATTTATATCATTAAAATGTGTATCTTATATTCGGTTAAATCATAATATTTACATTATGGCTACAATAAAATCCTTGAATAAATGGGCCAATGCACATTCTTATTACCCCTTGGATCTAGTGCGTGTCGCCTTGGGCGTCTTTCTATTTATGAAGGGCGTCGATTTCATGTCCAATCACGAGTACATGGCCGAAATGATCCAACCTTTTCAGGATATTCCCGGCGGCATGATCATTATACATTATGTGGCCCCGGCCCATTTTGTAGGCGGTTTTTTGTTAGTTATCGGTTTGTTGACCCGCTGGGCCGTCTTGGCGCAAATACCCATTTTGTTGGGCGCGATCCTCACTAATTTCCTTGGGGAAATGAATATTAACAACCTTATCCTGGCCTCTGTTATTTTTGCGGTCTGTATTTTCTTTTTGATCTATGGTTCCGGAAAACATTCTGCGGACTATTACCTGAAAATGCAGAAGTAAAATATACGGCACGGGCAATGGCTCTATAGGTCGATGACAACCGTTAATAAAAATGCCCCGGTATTGATACCAGGGCATTTTCATATGAAACTGTTCCCATAATGTTGGGAATAGTAGCTGTTGTGGACGGCGGTATCCAAGATATTTTTAAATATCCTCTCCCAACCAGGCCTTCATCATCCAAACGGTTTTTTCCTGCTCCACTATAAAATCGCTCATCATGGAGTTGGTACCTTCGTCCATGGCTTCGTCGGAGGCCTCCAAGATGGCTCTCTCAATGAGCAATAGTTCCGTTATGGAATCCACGATCAATCGGATAGCGTCCTCGTCCTTGGTAATATCCTTGCCCACGGGAACCTTGGAGTTACTAATGTAATCCTCAAAGGTATGATAGGGCACTCCTCCCAAAGTAAGTATCCGTTCCGCAATTTCATCGACCTTTAGATTGGCCTCCGTATATAATTCCTCGAACTTTAGGTGAAGGTCAAAAAATCGCTTCCCCTTAATATTCCAATGGATACCTCGAAGGTTCTGGTAGTAACGTTGAAAATTTGCCAATAACCGGTTTAAATCATTGCTCAATGATATGGATTTGGCGGCGTTTAAGCCAATGCTGTTCGTTTTCATAATATTCTTTTTTAATTACTATAAATATAAGGCATAATTAACGCTTAAAAGGATAAGTTATATTGATAGTTTTTATAGTTTTATCGTTTTAAATTATACCATGACCATTACACAATTACAATATGTATTAGCGGTTGCCGAACATCAAAATTTTACCTTGGCGGCCGAAAAAAGCTTTGTCACCCAGCCTACTTTGAGTATGCAGGTACAAAAATTGGAAGAAGAACTGGATATCCTTATTTTCGATAGGAGCAAAAAACCGATAGGCATAACGGAAGTAGGAGCAAAAATCGTGGCCCAGGCCAAGAGCATTATCAACGAATCCAATCGGATCAAGGATATTGTAGATCAGGAAAAAGGATTTATAGGGGGAGAATTTACCTTGGGCATCATCCCCACGATTATGCCGACCCTACTTCCCATGTTCCTTAAGACCTTCATTAACAAATACCCCAAGGTAAATTTGATAATCAAGGAAAAAAATACGGAAAACCTGATCCGCAATCTTCAGGACGGGCATTTGGATGCCGCAATTGCCGCGACCCCGCTGGAAATCGAATTTATAAAGGAACGCCCGCTATATTACGAACCATTTGTAGGCTATGTACCCGAAAACCATAGATTGGGCAAGGCGACCAAGATAAATCCAAAGGATCTGGATATAAACGACATCCTACTTTTACGGGACGGGCACTGTTTTAGGGAAAACATAATCAATCTGTGCAATGCCCCAAAAAATTTCAAGGAAGACCATTTTCAATTACAGAGCGGGAGCTTCGAAACACTGATCAATCTTTCCAATGAAGGTCTAGGAATGACCCTACTGCCCTTTCTGAACACTATGGAACTGGACGATAGGAAAAAAAAGAACCTTAAACTGTTCGAAAATCCGTCACCGGCCAGGGAAGTAAGCCTGATCTATCACAAAAGTGAACTTAAGATCCAGATTACGGATGCACTCCATGAAGTAATTTCCAGGGTAGTAAGGGGGGCCATAGCCTTTCAGGACGTAAAGATAATAAGTCCGCTAAACCGATAGTTTATGCTTGCCTAGCTATGGCAGTATTTATTCTAATAGGCCGACCTTTTGATCCAAGGCCGGCCTTCGTTGAAAAATCAAGAAGTAAGTGAATCCTGTAAATTCCCACCTTGATCGGGAATCTACAAATCCTTGTCGAAAACTTTACATTAGGCCTTCAGACAAAGTAAGCTCGGTCGTAACTCTGGTTTATCAAAAATAAATTGCAGTAACCAGAGCTTAAGTTCCTCTATTTCAAATGGTAATAAT
>DATGQM010000160.1:0-3537 GCA_035304205.1 Arenibacter sp.
TTGGGCGCCTTGTCCTGGAAATATAAATGCTTGCATATCTTTTAAAATATAGTTTAATACCGGGTTTACTATGCAAACCCAAGTTAAAGAGTTAAAGAGTAAATAAGTTAAAAAACCAATAATTTAGATTTTTATCGATTCCCCTTACGAACAACCACTTTGTGGTCAATTGTAATTTAATCGCCCCATTTACAAATACAAAAATAGAATTATTTGGTTAATATAATTGTAGATCGACCGGTCGGGGGCGAATTGTCCGTAGGGAGGCGAATAATAATTCGCCTCTACTTGTACCAACCGGAATAGGTTACGTAATTATTGGCAATGCGATCGATCTCGCCAGAACTTAGGTCCTCGCTGATGTCCTTTATTTTTTTGGCCGGTATTCCCGCAAAGACGGTTCCGGAAGGCACATGGGTCCCTTTGGTGACCACCGCACCTGCAGCAATGATACTATTGCTCTCCACGATACAATCGTCCATCACGATACTCCCCATTCCGATAAGCACATTATCGTGAATGGTACATCCGTGGACAAGGGCATTATGACCTATGGAAACATTGTTGCCTATGTTGGTAGGAGACTTTAGGTAGGTACAATGTATAACCGCCCCATCCTGGACATTTACCTTGTTCCCCATTTTTATATAATGTACATCGCCACGTATAACGGCATTGAACCAGATACTGCACTGATCGCCCATGCTGACATCGCCCACAATGGTAGCGTTCTCGGCTATATAACAATCCTCCCCTATTTGGGGCGATTTCCCGTTGACCGTCTTTATCATTATCGTTCAAGGTTTAAAGTTCAAGGTTCAAAGTTGCTGCGATAAATCGAGTTAATGAGGCAACAGGAGAATTTCTCTTTTGTCTTTTCTCTTTTGTCTCAATACCCACATCTCACGGGCGCATAATCATGCGCCCCTACCATTTTTCATGGGCGCATCATCATGCGCCCCTACTATCTCAATACTCAATACTAACATCTCAATACTATGCGCTCAATAATTAACAGCCGGACACTTACAATCGTAGCGTTTTTCGGCCTGACCAAAATCGTACCCCAGGGTAAGTTGGTGAAATCCACCGTTATCAAATCGTATATCGCCCATTTGGTACGAATAGTTATAGGATACTAAAAAATTTCTATAGTTGACCCCCACTATTGGGGTGATGAGCTGTAAACGCTGCTCTCCAAAGGTATTCCCCGTCTGGTATTGCGTACCATCGAAGCTCCTACGGAAGGAAACTCCCCCCCATACCGTACCAAAACCTACGGCCCTATATGCCTTTAGGTTGATATCGATGGCTTTTTCCCCGGTAAATTCCGTAAACTGGAACAGGGTAGACGGCTCCAATTGCCAGTCGCCCTTACCAAAAACATAACCTGCGGAAATCAGATATTTCCTCAGGTTGTTGGATTCAATTGCGGAATACAGGTCCCTTCCCCGGCCCAAAAGGTTATGTACGGCGGCATGGGCATAAAATTCCAAAAAATTATAGGACATGCCGAGATCCATATTAAAATATCCGACACTGTTCCTAGAGCCGGTGACCAGTGGATCGGGGATAATGGAAACAAATCCCGTCTCGTCCAGATTACTTTGCTGCATGCCCGCGCTCAACCCGAATGACAATTGGTTCAAACTGCGAAAATCGCCCCCCAACTGTAAATGGTGGGCATAGGTAAGCTTTAGTCCCGTTTGGGAATGGTACCCATTGGCATCATTGAAAAATATGGCCCCCAGACCGCTACGCTCCCCTACCCTAAAATGGGCGTTTAGGGTCTGTAAATTAGGTGCCTCATCCACATTGAACCACTGTTTACGGGCCGTTGCCCTGATCTTTCCGCCTTCCCCGATACCGGCCATGGATGGGTATATCAAATAATAGTTATCGGATAAATAATCAAAATAGACGGGAACGCCTTCTTGGCCATAAGAGGAGGAGCCTATTGCAAGGAAAGATAGCAAAATCAATAAATACTGTTTCATCTAGGAGGTAGGCTGGGTTTAGGACATCGTCCAAATATAGCTATAACGGATGAAAACCTGCAATATTATATCCCGCATAACTTAGAAATCCTTTGTACTTTTGTAAAAAACAATCATATGAAATGAGCATGACCTAAAATTGGTCGCAAACGCAAATGAAGAAATGCGAATTACATATGACCGTTAAAAAACAATAAATATCTACATATGAAAGAGTTTATAATCACGATCGTTCCTACGAACAATCCGGCTATCTTAAAGTTTGAGACCAATCATTTCATCACCAAGAACAGAAATTACGAATATAAGAATATAGACGAGGCCAAAAATTCGCCCTTGGCACAGCAATTATTTTATCTCCCATTTATAAAAACGGTATATATTTCAGGAAATTTCATTGGACTCGAACGGTACAATATCGTGGAATGGGACGATGTAAAGGAAAGTGTTGCCCAACAGCTCGTAGATTACCTAAATGCAGGGGAGACGGTAGTAAGGGAGGAAGAAAATCAAAAAAAGGTTGCCGTAACCGTTTATGCGGAAGTCACGCCCAATCCTTCCGTAATGAAATTTGTTACCAATAAAAAATTGGTCCCTACAACTTTTGAGTTCAAGAACATTGAAGAAGCCAAGGAATCGGAACTGGCCAGACATTTGTTTACCCTGCCCTTTGTTAAGGAGGTATTTTTTGACGAGAATTATATCTCCATCAACAAATACAATGTGGTGGAATGGGACGAAATAACCTCATCGGTACGCGAAACCATACGGGATTTCATCGCGGACGGCAAGGAAGTGGTATCGGCGGGCAGTATACAGCAACAAAGGACGGTCGCACCCGAAACCCTGATAGAAGATCCCAATATGGACGATACGTCCAAACAGATAATGGATATCCTGGAGGAATATGTTAAGCCGGCCGTAGCTTCGGACGGAGGGAACATTCTATTTAAATCCTATGAGAAGGATACCAAGACCGTAAACGTAATTTTACAGGGGGCTTGCAGTGGCTGCCCCTCATCTACCTTCACCCTAAAAAATGGCATCGAAAACATGCTGAAAAATATGATGGGGGATAAGATCGATCAGGTCGTGGCCGTAAACGGTTGATTTTAGTACATAACAAAATTTGGTTTGTTATAATTTTCGGAAAATCGGTTTGACCCCTTACCCTAAAGGGAGTCCGATTTTCCTCGATTCACCCTTTAGGGCAGGGGTAGAAAATCGAGGAAAATCCTTCGAATATAATTTTTGTCATGTACTTAGATGAGTGATATAATTTGGTGCGGGCATGGTCATTCCTTTTTTATTTGTTAACTTTAAGAAAATCTAAAATTATTAATTATGGCAATCTTAAAAGTTATAGAAGTACTGGCAAATTCCGAAAAGGGATGGGAGGATGCAGCAAAACAGGCTGTAGAACAAGCTTCCAAGACCGTAAAAAATATTCGTTCCGTATATATCAAGGAACAGAGCGCTACGGTCAAGGACGGTAAAATGGACAATTATCGGGTAAACGTAAAAATTACCTTCGAGATAG
>DATGQM010000161.1:0-4562 GCA_035304205.1 Arenibacter sp.
TGGTCGCCATTCTGCGTTTTCCCGGCAACTGGATCTCCAATAACTTTATATACCCGTCCACGACCGCCACTTTCAGTTCATTTTTATTGGCGATTACGGTCCCTATTTTTTCGTTATGCGGCAGGTGCTCCATACTTGCCCCGTATATTTTCAGGAAATATTCTTCCCCCCCGTTGTATAGGATAGTCCAGGCGGTGGGGAATGGACTTAGGCCCCGGATTTTGTTGTAAACCTGGCGTGCGGGCAGTTCCCAATCCAGTTTACAGGTCTCCCGGTCCAATTTATGGGCCGGTTTCAAATGGGTGTCCTCCTGCTGTTTTTTGGACCGTATTTCCCTTGTTTCCAACTGTTTTACGGTTTTCAGTACCAGATCGGCACCAAGGTACATAAGCCGGTCGTGCAACGTTCCCGCCGTATCCGTTTCGCTGATGGGACATGTTGCCTGTAACAGGATTTCCCCGGTATCTATTTTGTCATCGATAAAAAAAGTGGTGGCTCCCGTTTCCTTTTCTCCATTAATGATGGCCCAGTTTATGGGGGCCGCCCCCCTATAATCGGGCAGAAGGGAAGCATGTAGGTTAAAGGTGCCCATGTTGGGCAGTTCCCATACCACCTTGGGCAGCATCCGGAACGCTACTACAACCTGTAGGTCGGGTTCCAGGCCTTTTAACCGGTCCAAAAAATCCCCGTCCTTTAAATTGGAAGGCTGTAAAAGCAGGAGTCCATTTTCCTTGGCATATATTTTTACGGCGGATTCCTGTAATTTCCGTCCCCGCCCCGCAGGTCTGTCGGGGGCCGTAATTACGCCCACCACGGGATATCCATGTTTGATAAGGGCGTCCAAGGTGGCCACGGCAAAATCCGGGGTCCCCATAAATACGATTCTCGGTTTATTTGTCATTGGTATAGTTCGTATTGATTTGTTGTATTGATTTTTATTTTTCGGTCCTCCAATAGCCCCTGTAAGGCTGCGATAATGGGACCTTCCTTATAGGTCAGGGTCCGTATCAGCTCCCGGGACCCTTGTTTCTTTAAATTTAACAGCCGTAGGATATCCTCCTTTATGATGTCGATAACACCATGGTCCATAGGCTTTTTTTGCAGGCAGACATCGCAATGGCCGCAAGCGGATGGGGGCTTCTCCCCAAAATAGTCGAGGATCTGGGTATTCCTGCAAAGGGAACCATTTTTTGCATAGGAGAGGATACTGTGCACATTATCCGTTTTTACCTGAATGATCTGCTTTATTTTTTTTGCGAATACGTTAATGGTGAGTTCGTCTTCCCTTGGCACTAGAAAGGTCATTTCCAGATCACTGTGTTGGACATTATAGTCGATGATCCCGTCCTTCCCCATTTTCTCCAGGATATGGACCACTTCCCTTTCCGTGGCATTTGCTTTTTTGGAGATCAAAAAGGTATTGATCTTGGTATCAAAATCAAAGACCCCGCCATAGGTACGTAAAATGGCCTGTATGATAGGGGCGGAGGTAGGGTGCTTATCCAGATAATCGAAGATTTCCGCCTTAGAGGCCATAAATCGGATACCGGTCTTTTGCGCAAAGGATTCGGAAAGGGCTATTACGGAATTTTGATCCAACAACCGCAATCCATTATAGGCCATGGTTGTATTTAATTTATATATCCCGCAAAATACGTTGAAGGGCAATTGGAAGGTTTCGCCGCTGCCCTCCCCAAACGGGATCTGAAAATAATTATTGAGCTTATTGTAGAGCAGTTTAATAAAGGCCACGGTGGGCAAGGTCCCCAAAAACTGATTTTGTACCTGGGTCTCGTCCGTCCGGTTTATGATCATTACGGCAGCGGCAGGGTCCCCGTTACGGCCGGCCCTTCCCGCTTCTTGAAAATAGCTTTCCATACTGTCGGGGATCTGGTAATGGATTACCAGGCCGACATCGGGTTTGTCTATGCCCATTCCAAAGGCATTGGTGGCCACCATTACCTTTACATTGTTGGCCAGCCACATTTTTAATTTTTCCACTTTTTCCTTCTGGTTTATACCGCCATGGAAAAAGGTGGCCGTAATTCCCTGCTGTCCCAGATAGGAAGCCAATTCTACGGTCATTCTTCTGCTGCGGACATAGACAATGACGCTTGTCCTGGCTTCCTGGCACAATTTTTTCAGGCGATATTTTTTGTCTTCCTCCCAATGGACACTGAAGGCAATATTGTCCCTGGAGAAGGAATCCTTTATCAAGAGGGGGTCTTGCAATTTTAAATTCCCGCATATGTCCTTTACTACCAGGTCCGTGGCCGTAGCGGTCAGCGCTATGACGGGGGCATTCGGTGCCAGATCCCTTAATAGGGAACATTCCAGATAGGCGGGCCTAAAATCGTTTCCCCATTGGGAAATACAATGGGCCTCATCTATGGCGATGAGGTTAACGTCCATTTGCAGGATACGCTCCCTGATCAGTTCCTGCTGCAGCCTTTCCGGGGAGAGGTACAAAAATTTATAATTGCCGTACAGGCAGTTGTCCAAGAGTTGGTTGACCTCCACGAAGGGGATACCCCCTGTCAGGGCAATGGCCTTTATACCCCGTAATTTAAGGGATTCTACCTGGTCCTTGATCAATGCTATCAAGGGGGACACCACGATGCAGATACCCTTGGTAGCCAATGCGGGGATCTGATAGCATAAGGATTTACCGCCCCCGGTAGGGAGCAGGGCCATAACGTCCCGACCTTGGATTACGGCATGGATGATTTCTTCCTGGGAATTTTTAAAATCCGGATAGCCCCAATATTGTTGCAATATCTCTTTTGGATGCTGCACTAGATGCTTTTTATCGTATTTAGTATAAAGGTAGTCCTTCCTTCCACCGTTTCTTTGGGAACGTGGGTAATTTTATAGCCAAAATAGGTATAGGTCCGTTCCAGGAAAGCATGGATACGCTGGGCCTCCCCGTAGCTTTCAAAACGCTCATTGTCCGATGTGTGGATCTCTTCCCAGGGCGGCAGCAAAAATATATGGTCGTATCTATAGGAAATACAGGCATCCTTAAAATGTTGGCCGTAAGTTTGTCCAAAACAATCCATATAGGCCGGCACATCCGGAATGCCCCGGTCAAAAAAAACAATGGGCCGCTCTAGGGTATCGGCGGCCAGGAACTGTTGGATCCTTCCCGCTAATATGCGTTCGCTGAACAGTAGCGGATCGCTTATGAACAATTGCGATATTCCTTCGTTACGGGCCTCTAGCGTAATTTCCCTGGAAATTTCCTCAAAGCAGGGAAAACCCTGTTCCCCGATTTTTTTTATTAGGGAAGTCTTTCCGGTACTGGGACCGCCTGTGATGACAATTTTTTTGATATTCAAATAATACGGATTATCGTTGTGCCCTTGTTCGCTTAAAATAGTGCCGCAAAGTAATGAATTACCCCAAGGATTAAAAAATTGATGGGGATACTTTATATATTTGTAAAAAAATATGGATATGGACAAGGATCGGGCAGATGAATTTTACGGGAGACTCAAAGAACAATTGGGCACTACCAACAAATGGCCTTCCGATTACCTATATAAATTTATTGTGCCCACCGATACCGAAAAAATCCAACAGATCCAGGATATTTTCGATAATACGGGTGCCGTAATAGAATCCAAGAAATCCAAAAACGGAAAATATACCAGTTTATCCATTACGGTAAACCTGAAAAATCCGGACGAGGTTATCCAAAAATACAGGGAAGTAGGGCAAGTGGAAGGGGTAATTTCGTTATAAGATAGCATTTCTGGCATAATTTTATTAATTTGCGGGCGTTATGTCAATACTTCCTTGTCATAAATTAACAAGTATAAACATTTGAATTTGAATTTAGTAGAGAACTTAGAATACAATACTGAGCGGTCAAAGCTCATTATTCCCGAATATGGGCGCCATTTTCAAAAAATGGTAGATCATGCGGTATCCATAGCGGACGATGTAGAGCGAAATCAGGTTGCCCAGGCCATAATCAGCGTAATGGGAAATATTCAACCGCACTTAAGGGACGTCCCGGACTTTCACCATAAATTATGGGACCAGCTTTTTATCATGTCCGACTTTAAGTTGAACGTGAACTCCCCTTTTCCTATTACCTCAAAGGAAACCTTGCAAAAAAGGCCCGAACCCTTGGCCTATCCCCAAAATTTTCCCAAATATCGCTTCTACGGAAACAATATTAAACGAATGATCGATGTTGCCGTTAAATGGGAGAAAGGCGATAAGCGGGAAGGCCTGGAATATGCCATTGCCAACCACATGAAAAAATGTTACCTGAACTGGAACAAGGATACGGTAGACGATCCCGTTATTTTTAAACATCTTTATGAACTGAGCAACGGGGCGATAGATCTGGACAGGGTAGGTGAAAACCTAACCGAAAGCGGACAATTTTTAAAGAATCGTGTAGCCAAGACCCCCAGGGTAACCTCAGGTAAAAAAAGTCAGAGAAACCAAAGTCGCGGTAAAAAGCGCTACTAATATCCTTCACCTTTAATGGGAATATTTAAAATAGAGGACGGACACCAATTACATGGTGAAATTACTCCGCAGGGGGC
>DATGQM010000162.1:0-2992 GCA_035304205.1 Arenibacter sp.
CGTCCGCTGCTACACTTTTCACGGGCGGAGATCATGGAATATGCCAAGGATCAAAGTATTGCTTGGCGTGAAGACGCCAGTAATCTGGATACCAAATATTTAAGAAATAACATTCGTCATAATATCGTCCCATATCTAAAGGAACTGCATCCAACTTTTTTGGATAATTTTTTAAGGACACAGGAATATTTAGCGGATACGCTGGCCATCGCCCAAACCCATATCCAACAGTTAAGGCGCCAATTATTTATCCAAGAGGGCGATTTGGAAAAAGTGAAGGTTTCCTCGCTTTTGGCCCTTGAACCGACAAAGACCTATCTTTTCCATTTCTTTAAGGAGTACGGATTTGCCCAATGGGACGATGTGTACGGTCTCTTAACGGCGGATAGTGGCAAGGAGGTACATTCCGGCACCCATCGCTTGTTAAAGGACAGGGAGTATTTGATCTTGAAGGAAAAGACGGGAAATGATCCCCTTATTTTTAATATTACGGAGGATCAAGTGGTTATGGATCTACCCATGGCCCTGAAATTTGAGCAGGTGGATTCCCTTGGGGAAACATCCCCTAACATACTATATGTAGATAAAGAAACGTTAAAGTATCCCCTGCTGGTCCGGAAATGGGAAAAAGGGGATTATTTTTACCCTTTTGGCATGACGGGCAAGAAAAAAGTGTCCAAATATTTCAAGGATTCCAAAATGGATGCCTTCTCCAAGGAAAGCCAATGGTTATTATGTTCCGATAATAAGATTGTTTGGGTGATGGGCAAACGCCCCGATGACCGGTTTAAGGTTACGGAACGGACAAATAGGATATTAAAGATTATTCTGGAATGATAAAGAGATTAACGGGATTGTTTATTTGCGTTTTTAGTATGTTGATCGGCTATGGCCAGTCCGACAAAGACCCCGCACTTTGGACTTATGAGGCCGAAAAAATATCGGACACCGAATACAACTTGGTCATCAAGGCCGATATCTACGAAGGTTGGTATATTTTCTCCCAGTTTACCGATGAGAATGGTTCCCTACCGAGCGAACTTACCTTTGTAAGGGCAGGAGAGGAGTACGAATTGGTAGGGCCTACAACGGAAAGTGAGACCATGACGGAATACTCCGATATTTTTGAGGTAAACGAGACTTTTTTTAGGGAAAAGGCGGTATTCACCCAAAGGATTAAGTTATTGGACCCCACGGTTACGCAGGTCGAAGTGGGACTCTTCTACCAGATCTGTAACGAGGTCTGTATACCCAAGGATGAAGTTTTTTATATTTCCCTTACCGGGGAGGAGGTCGTTATAACAGAAAAGGAAGTTGATGATCGAAGCAAGGAACTTGGTGCGGCCCTTATGGTGGACCTAAAGAACAAGGAATTGTTGGTGGCCGGCGATAGGGACCATGTAGATGAAAGGACGGGAGCTTGGGTCATATTCGGATTGGGGTTCCTGGGGGGATTGATCGCTCTTTTAACGCCCTGTGTCTTTCCGATGATCCCGCTAACGGTTTCCTTCTTCACCAAACAATCGGGTAACAAGTCAAGGGGAATAGTCAATGCCCTGTTGTACGGATTTTTTATAATATTGATATACTTTTTGCTGAGCCTGCCCTTCCACCTGTTCGATTCGGTGGATTCACAGATATTGAATACCATTGCCACGAACATTTGGTTGAACCTGGCGTTCTTTATAATTTTTGTATTCTTTGCTTTCTCGTTTTTTGGATATTATGAACTGACTTTGCCCAGTTCGTGGGCCAATAAAATGGATTCGGCCTCTACAAAAGTAGGGGGGGCGATCGGTATTTTCTTTATGGCGGTAACCTTGGCTATCGTGTCCTTTTCCTGTACAGGACCAATTTTAGGAGGATTGTTGGGAAGTACCGCTTTGGCGGACGGGGACGTGGCCACCAACCTCACAATAGGAATGCTCGGTTTTGGGGTGGCCCTGGCACTTCCTTTCGGATTGTTCGCCCTCTTTCCCGCCTGGCTCAATACCCTGCCCAAATCGGGTGGATGGATGACGACGGTAAAAGTTGTGCTCGGATTCCTGGAACTGGCCCTGGCATTTAAATTCCTATCCAATGCCGATCTGGTCGGTAATTGGGGATTGTTCAAAAGGGAAATCTTCCTCGGGATCTGGATAGTCCTATTTGTCCTTTTGACACTTTATCTTTTCAGGGTCTTCAGGTTTCCCCATGATGGGCCCAAGCAAAAATTATCCAAAGGGAGAAAACTAAGCGGAATAGCGTTCGGTGCGTTTACGATATATCTGATCCTGGGCCTTTCCAAGGTCACTGATCTGCGATTGTTGAGCGGTTTCCCCCCGCCCGATTTTTATAGTATTATGGAACGTGGGAGCGATTGCCCATTGGGAATAGATTGTTTTAAGGATTTTGATAAAGGGGTAGCCCACGCAAAAGCGGTAAATAAACCGATCTTGTTGGATTTTACGGGCTGGGCCTGCGTTAATTGCCGTAAAATGGAGGAAACGGTATGGGCCGAACCGGATATCTACCCGATCCTAAAGGAAGAATACGTTTTGATCTCCCTCTATATAGACGATCGAAAAGAACTTCCTATGGAAGAGCAATTCGATTTTAAATATGAATCGGGTAGGGTAAAGGAAATAACGACCATCGGGGAAAAATGGGGCACTTTTCAGACCTTGAACTTCAATGCCGCTTCCCAACCTTACTACGTCCTCCTTTCCCCAGATCTGGAAGTATTGCATTCGGCAATCCAGTATACGGACCGGGATACCTATAAAGATTGGCTGAATAAGGGAGTGGCCAATTTTAAGAATTTGGCCGTATTGAAATAGGGCGATTTCCATCCCCGAACAAATCGGGAAATACCTTAGGCTCCCGGTCGGTGACCGATGTTTTAAGGAGGTTCCCCGAAGAACTTTTATTTTTATTATTTTTAATCTACCTTTAGCTGTACTTCCTTCCGTCAATAGGGAAAAATTAAAACACTTTTGGTGAAAACAATTAA
>DATGQM010000163.1:0-4730 GCA_035304205.1 Arenibacter sp.
CGGTCAATAGCGATATCCGGGAACAAATATCCCGACAAACCCATGTTTCCATCGCCGTGAACAAACAGCGGTACCGACTCTGGATAAACGAATCCAAATATTTGGATATTCCCAGAATAGTCCCCGTGGGCAAGGGGATAAACACGTTAAAGTTTAAAGTATCCGGTTTAAAAGACGGTAAAGATCGGTTCTTCATCAGCAATTTAAAGGTAGCCGAAGGGGGCGAAGATCTAAGGCGGACCCTGATCGCCAACGGCAAGGTTTCTACCAATGGTATTTTATTCGACTCCGGGTCGGCCAATATCCAACCCCGATCCATGGGAATCATTCTACAGATCTTTCAGGTCCTACAACAGGAAAAAGATCTGAGACTAAAAATCGTGGGCCATACGGATGCCGATGGGAACGACCAGACCAATCTGGAACTTTCAAAAAAGCGGGCAGAAGCGGTAAAGACCGCCCTGACCTCCGTCTATAATGTTGCACCGGATAGATTACAGACCGACGGCAAGGGGGAATCCGAACCTGTAGGGGACAATACCACAGCGGATGGCAAGTCCCAGAACAGACGGGTAGAGTTCCTAAAAATATAAATATAAACCATAATGTATATCCAAAAATCCAACTGAAATGAAGAAAAACTTCCTCCTCTTGTTTTCCCTGTTCCTTTCCTATTTTTCCTTTGCACAGGGCAATTGTAGTAAATATTACCCCATCAAGGAAGGCATTGCTTTTCAATACACCAATTATGATAAAAAAGGAAAGGCAGATGGTACGGCCGACTACAAGGTAGTCAATGTGGAAAATTCAGGCAACCTTACCAAGGCGACCATGGACATACGTTATACCGATAAAAAAGGCAAGGAAATAATAGGCACCAATTATAGTTTCACCTGTAACGGGGATGGTATCAAAATAGATTATGCCTCCTTAATGCCTAGTCAGTTGATAGATCAGTACGAGAACATGAATATGGAAATGGACATAAGCGGAACCGATATAGAGATTCCCAACAACCTAAGTGTTGGCCAGGAGTTGAACGATGCCCACGTTAGTATGAAAGTGAGCATGGCGGTGATGAAAATGGAGACCCTTGTAAATATGATAAATAGAAAAGTGGAAAAAAAGGAAAGTGTAACCACGCCGGCCGGAACTTTTGATTGCTACGTGATCTATAGCGATAATGAGACCGTTATTATGAAAAAAAGCAATGTATTCCCTTCCAGGGTCTGGTTGACGGAAGGAGTGGGCATGGTAAAACAGGAAAGCTATAATAAGGATGGCGAATTAATGGGCAGCTCCCTTCTCACGGAGTTTAACAACTAACCATAATATTAAAGTACAGATTCTAAACGAAAAAGCCGAAGTCTATGCTTCGGCTTTTTCGTTAATTATTTCCACTTCAAAAAGGTTCTGAAAGTGGAACAGCAGTTTTTGTTTCACTTCTTTCATATCCACTTCCCTTCGTCCCAATTCCACATTCAGGGAAGTAACGGCCTTTCCTTTAATACCACATGGGATCATCAGGTCAAAATAGCCCAGATCGGTATTTATGTTCAACGCAAAGCCGTGCATGGTTACCCAACGACTGGCACGGACGCCCATGGCGCATATCTTTCTGGCAAAAGGGGTGCCCACATCCAACCAGACCCCTGTTTCGCCCTTGGAACGTTCCGCCTTTAAACCATACTCCGCCAGGGTCAGGATAACCACCTCTTCCAAAAAACGAAGATACTTATGGATGTCCGTAAAGAAGTTATCGAGGTCCAAAATAGGGTACCCCACAATTTGGCCAGGTCCATGATACGTTATGTCCCCGCCCCTATTGATCTTATAGAAAGTGGCCCCTTTTTGTTCAAGATAGGCCCCGTCTACCAAAAGATTATCGATATCTCCACTTTTCCCTAAGGTATACACGTGCGGATGCTCTACCAACAATAAATAATTGGGCGTTTCCAGATCGGTACCTTCCCTTCTATTCCTGATCTTAAGATCCACAATGGATTTGAACAGCTGCTCCTGATAGTCCCAGGCCTGCTTGTAATCCCTTAGCCCCAAATCTTCTAAAAGAATCGTTTTGTTCATGGCACAAAGATACGAACTCCCCTGAAAAATTGGTATTAAAAGCCTATTTAGGATTATTGAGGATGACCAAAGCGGCAATAACGCCCGGCACCCAACCACAGAGGGTAAGTAAAAATACGATAACAATGGAGCCGCACCCTTTGCCCAGTACCGCCAAAGGAGGGAATATAATGGCCAGCAAGACCCTAAAACAACCCATTTTGATTTTGATTTTTTGATCGATGTACCTATATGACCCCAAAATGATCTTTTTGTTACACCAAAACAAAAATAATCGTACAGTGCTAAACAATAGCAAGTCGCTAATTGATAGATTAAGCCAGAGTACCTATATTTGCAGCCTTAATATTGAACGTATGCAGCTTTCGGAACAAGAAGTGATCAGAAGAGATAAACTTGCCAAATTAAGGGAAATCGGAATCGACCCCTATCCTGCGGCACTATACCCCGTAAATGCCACTTCCAAGGATTGTAAGGAAAATTTTGAGGAAGGCAAAAAGGTAATCCTGTCCGGAAGACTGATGTCCAGAAGAATACAGGGAAAAGCTTCCTTTGCCGAATTACAGGATAGCGAAGGCCGGATACAGGTTTATTTTAACCGGGATGAAATTTGTACCGGGGAGGACAAGACCCTATACAACGAAATCTATAAAAAATTACTGGATATCGGGGACATTATCGGTATAGAAGGTACGCTCTTTACGACCCAGGTCGGGGAAAAAACCGTAATGGTGAACAATTTTACCCTGCTCAGTAAATCCTTGCGCCCCCTTCCGCTGCCCAAAGTAGATGCTGACGGAAAGGCCTATGATGAATTTAACGACCCGGAACTGCGTTACCGTCAACGTTATGTAGATCTGGTGGTGAACCCTTCCGTAAAGAAAAATTTTATCAAACGCACCAAGATTACCAATAGCATGCGTCAATTTTTTAACGATGCCGGCTATCTGGAAGTAGAAACGCCCATCTTACAGCCCATTCCGGGAGGTGCCGCGGCACGCCCGTTTATGACGCACCATAACGCCCTCAACATCCCCCTATATTTAAGGGTGGCCAACGAACTCTACCTAAAGAGATTGATCGTAGGCGGGTTTGATGGGGTATATGAATTTGCCAAGGATTTTAGGAACGAGGGTATGGACCGTACCCACAATCCGGAATTCACGGTAATGGAGCTTTATGTTGCCTATAAGGATTATAACTGGATGATGGATATGACCGAGAAGCTTTTGGAAAAAGTAGCTTTGGATTCCAATGGCACTTCCAAGGTAACCGTGGGGAAAAATGATATCGAATTTAAGGCCCCGTATCCTCGGATTCCCATTTTGGAAGCCATAAAGATCCATACTGGCTTTGATGTGGCGGGGATGGACGAAACGCAACTTAGGGAGGTTGCCAAAAAATTAAATTTGGAAGTGGATGACACCATGGGCATCGGCAAACTGATCGATGAGATCTTTGGGGAGAAATGCGAACACCATTATGTGCAACCCACCTTTATCATAGACTACCCCAAGGAAATGAGCCCCCTTACCAAGGAACACCGTACCGATCCGGCATTAACGGAGCGTTTCGAATTGATGGTCAACGGCAAGGAATTGGCCAATGCCTATTCCGAGCTGAACGACCCCATTGATCAACGCCAACGTTTTGAGGAGCAGATGCAACTTTCGGAAAAAGGCGACGACGAAGCTATGTTTATAGATCAGGATTTCCTTCGGGCCTTGGAGTATGGCATGCCACCGACCAGCGGGATCGGGATCGGGATCGATCGCCTGGTGATGTTAATGACCAACAATGCCTCTATCCAAGAGGTACTTTTCTTCCCACAGATGCGGCCAGAAAAA
Organism: Arenibacter sp.; assembly: GCA_035304205.1. Taxonomy (GTDB): domain Bacteria; phylum Bacteroidota; class Bacteroidia; order Flavobacteriales; family Flavobacteriaceae; genus Arenibacter. Next base: position 3,933 of record DATGQM010000163.1, read on the forward strand.
AAACAGCTAGAACTGAGCGAAGAAGAAAAAGAGATCCTAGCCTTGCTAAAACCGACAAGTACCATCCCTTTGGATGATTTGAAGTCCCAAGCCGGCCTAAGCGGCAAAAAATGGGACAAGTCCATGAAGGCGTTGTCCAAACACGAATTAATAAAGATAACTACCGAAGGAAATACCAAAATGGTAGAATTGAAAAAATAATATAGGCAATATACTTCTTCCAGACCTACTTAACGAACTTCCCATATAACGGACCAATTGGTCTGCATATGGGAAGTTTTTCCTTTTGAATTAATACCATCCATTAAATACTAAATTTGGAAATTGTCGCCACGCCTTGGCCTATAGCAAGAAACCGAAGGGCATAGCTTAAAGATACTACAATAGGGGTATGCAATAGGTATTGGACCAGAAAGACCAGCCTTATGATTATCCCGAATTTCAAAAATGCAACATAATATCCTATAATTAATACATATATAAGGCAGGATTGTCCATGTATTTGTATAATTATTCTTATTATTATTGAGTTTTATAAAACAATTCCAAAATCATGAAAAATAAAGTAACTTTCTCTCTACTGTCTTTTGGAGTAATCGTACTTGTTTTTCTAGCATGGAAACTGATCAAACCCTCGGAGACGGTAGATTTCAGTACCCAGATAAAGCCGATCCTTAACAAGCATTGTATTACCTGTCACGGGGGCGTTAAGAAGAGCGGGGACTTCAGCCTGCTGTTCGAGGAGGAGGCCTTTGCGATCACCGAATCGGGTGTCCCGGCCATTGTCCCCGGCAGTGC
>DATGQM010000164.1:0-7420 GCA_035304205.1 Arenibacter sp.
CTCGTAACCGGAATCTTTTTTATCCCGTTGGAATCCGGCCAGGATTTTGGAAATATCCTCTTTTGTCGTCTGGTGCCTGGCGTGGACGGAAATTCCGTAATCGTCGTCCCAAATACTGATTACCATGGGTACCTGCAATACACCTGCCGCATTAATGGTCTCAAAGAATACCCCTTCGCTGGTGCTTGCGTTGCCGATAGTTCCCCAGGCCACTTCGTTCCCCTTATCGGAGAATTTGCCGCCGGCAAGACCTTTTACATTTCTATATATTTTAGAGGCTTGGGCGAGGCCCAATAGTCTGGGCATTTGCCCGGCAGTACAGGAGATATCCGCACTACTGTTTTTTTGTTGGGTAAGGTCTTTCCAACTGCCATCCCCGTTTAGGCTGAAGGTGGTAAAATGTCCCCCCATCTGCCTACCGGCGCTCATTGGGTCCTTGGTAATATCGGTAGTGGCATAGAGCCCATGAAAAAATTCCTTCGGGCCAAGGAGACCTAGTGCCATCATAAAGGTCTGGTCCCTATAATATCCGCTCCGGAAATCCCCGTCCCTAAAGGAACGGGCCATGGCCAGTTGCGGTAGTTCCTTGCCGTCGCCGAAAATCCCGAATTTTGCCTTCCCCGTTAGTACTTCCCTTCTCCCCAAGAGACTGCATTCCCTACTCGTGACGGCAATTTCGTAATCCTTCAATATTTGTAATTGAAAGTCGTCAAATGAAATATTGCTGGTCTCTTTGGAGTCTATCTTCATTACGGAATATAAGGTTTCTCGCAAAAATATTAAAACATAATGGCTTTTGCAACCTATAAAATAGGATCTTTATTAATAATTTAATAGGAAATCGGACGTGAGAATTTAAATTATTGATGATACTTTAAAAATTGCCACAATATTTAAGAATTTATTAATTATTTAAAACCATTTTCTGGTAAAAAGTCCGGTTAAGGTCCGGGGACTAAGGGTAATTACGAACCTGATCTTTTGATCGTAATCCGATTGCCCTATCTCCCATCCATTGTTGGAATAGAGCGGAAAATAGAGTTCAAAATAATCGGTCAATAGATTAAGGCGGATCCCCGAATCGTATACAAACCTTTCCTGGTACCCTTTATTTTTCACAAGTCCAAAATCACTGTAAAATTCTATCCAGCGCCATAAATTTACACTGGTATTTACGGTAGCCATCCAGTCGTTTGCATAGGGGTGTTCCAATTTGGATTTAAACCCTCCCTCGGCAACGATGATCTGCTGGCTGTAAATACCCGACCCCTCGGAACGTCCCAGATATTCGTAATCGAAAAGATAATCGGTGGGCCTGTCCAGTGCAAAACTGAAAAAATCGGAAATACCGGAGGTCCGGTTGCGCAGAAATTTGCCCGCAAAAAAACGAATGTTGAACTGGGTATTGTTATCAAAAAGCTTCCGGTACTCCATTTCGTAGGCCAATTTGGTAAATTCATTGGAATATTGTGCATCCAGGGACCAGGATAGGTAATTTAGGATGTTATTGGAAGTATTGGTGTATTTTGCATTGAATACACTATAATCCGGATCGGTTTCCGCATCCGGATTTTCCAGGTTGCTGGCTATATTCCTAAAAACGCTGACCGATCTAAAAATAAGGGATTCCCTTTTGTTCAATAGCATATTGTCCGGTCTCCATCCAAACCCTATAGCGGGACTAAAGGTACTGTAGCGCGAATTTTCTTGGAAGTGGGAGGTATATGCCCTTAGGGAATAGTTGGTGACATACAGGCCGCTTCTCCCGTGATATTGTTTGAAGCTCAGTTTTGCCGACCCCACCAGGGTTTTTTCATTGGGTGCATAGGTAGGTGCAAAATCGAACACAAATGGGCGTTCCAACAAGGTCTTGTTATGTAGGCGGATACCGGGGGAGAGGCCGTCATATTTGTTAAAATTCAGCACGGGTACATAAAATACCTGGTTGTAATAGGGGTCTTCCGCATCCTGGAAGAATTGGAACTTTAGTTTTTTATTGCTGGAAAAGAAGCCATTGAGCGATTTCCAATTATCGCGCTGGTTGAATTCGGGAATGGTCTGGTCGTAATTCAGTACCAAACGATCTTCATCGTTACGGGGAATGGTAAAGGACCTTTCCCCAATAATATTCGTAAACCAATATTTGGAAACTACCGTATCGTTTTTAATCCCGAAGAGGGAAATCGGGACATTGGTCCCCTGTTTGTTCTTTAAGGTAACCCTTAGTGAATCTTCCAATTTCTGGATTTTTTTTATTTTGAAATCGATTTTTTGGGTAGTGGATACATATTCGTCAAAAAACCAGTTGATATCCTTGGTGGAGTTTTCTACAACGATAAATTTGAAGTCGGCTGCCGTGGAAGCCTTGAGCTTGTAGTTTTTATAAAACTCCATCACGCTGCTATCTACTTGATCTTTCCCCGTATAGTCGGCCAAATAGGCCAACCCCAGGCCGGCCTTGTATCTATTGGCAATTTTCTGGTTGAATTTGATCAGGGAGTCGTTGGGGGTGGTCAGGGACTGGTCCGAATTTCTCCTGGCCGAGAGCATGTGCAAAAAAGGATATTGCTCGTTAAACTTCATTTTGGCCAAATGAAAACTTCTGATTCCCCAAATCGTGGATAATTTGCCCAATAATTTCTGATCGGGATAATATTTTTCTACGAAATTGATCATCAGGTAATTTACAATGGCATCGGTTACCCATTTTTCCTTTCTGGGATCTACGAAGAGGGTCTCGCTGACAAAGCTGCCCAATGCGGTCTTTAAAAACTTCATTTCAAATTGAAACTGCTCCTCATAGGGCCTGATGAAATTGGGTAGCTGATTTATCCCGTACATGGGGTCCTTAAGATAGTCCAGATTGCTTACCAGCAAGTGTCGGTGGGGAAATTCCCCCAAGCTCTCCTGAATGAAGCGTGAAATCCGCTCTATGGAGATCCCGGCGGATATTTCGTCATAACGGGAAATCTCCATATCGGTCAACAGGGTAAGTCCGGGGGTGATATGTTTGGCAAACGTCTGGACGGGACCTATAATCAATTCCCCACTCTTTTGATGGGTCCCTGTCAGGTTGATCTGCCGTGCGTCGGTAAGGGAAACATTCCCGCTTTCATAGAAATTGGAAACCACAAATAGGTCCCTGGGAAGCGTAATCTCTATAGCGGTATCGGTAATGTCGGTATACAGGTCTTCCAGGTTTTTATTGGAGTATAAATGCCAATTATCACTGTATACGGCAGGGGTCAGGTACCAATCCTTTAAATAGTAATTCCTGTTGTCGCCATATCCGTAGGTGGTAAAATTATTGGAGGGCAATTTAACCCTATAGGTAAGATATATTTTAAGGGGGGAGTTGGGGGGTAGCGGTCTGTTGAGTGTTATTTTTAGGATATCCCTTTCCGGGGTAAAGCTCCAATCCAGCCCTTGGTGCTCGTAATCCACGGCACTTATTATTTTGGTACTTCCCCTTTCATCCTCCTTGGCAAGGTGCAATCCTTTTTTAAATTCTTCCGCAAATCTTTTGGCAAGAGCGGTATTCTTGTCGGCATAGGCATTGGCCCAGGCGTTAAAGTAAAGAACGGTCAAGGTATCCTTGGAGTTGTTAAAATATTGAAATTCCTGTTGGATACCAATTTCCTTTTTTTCCTCGGACAAGGTTGCCTTTACCGTATTGAAATGTTGGGCGATGCATAGATTGCCGATAAAAAATATCATCAGGGAATAGAGGTGGCGGGACCTGGTTGTCAAGATTATCAAATAAGATCGGGTTTAAAAATTAGGTGTCAATAGATTGCCCTTGTAAAAGGCATCGATAATATCCACTACCTCTTCTTCCGTATCCACGATTTTGATCAGATCTAGATCATGGGGGCTAATAGTACCGGCTTCGAGCATGGTACCTTTTATCCAATCGATCAAACCGCTCCAAAAGGGGGTGCCGACCAGGATAATCGGAAATTTCTCGATCTTATGGGTCTGTATCAGGGTGATGGCCTCGAAGAGTTCGTCCAGCGTACCAAATCCGCCGGGCATCACTACAAATCCCTGTGAATATTTTACGAACATAACCTTGCGGACAAAAAAATAATCAAAATCCAGGCTTTTATCCTTGTCGATATACGGATTGTCGTGCTGTTCAAAGGGCAGGTCGATGTTCAACCCTACCGATGTCCCGCCCGCCAAGTGTGCGCCCCTATTTCCCGCTTCCATGATCCCCGGACCCCCTCCCGTAATGATACCGTATCCTGCCTCGGATATACGGCTTGCAACCTTTATTGCCAATTCATAGTATTTTTCGCCGGGCAGGGTCCGTGCCGAACCAAAAATGGAAACACAGGGGCCAATCGCGCTCATTTTTTCGAACCCGTTTACAATTTCGCCCATTATTTTAAATAGGGCCCAGGAATCGTTGGTCTTTATTTCGTTCCAGCCTTTATGGTGTTGTTCTTTTCTCATATTATTTTAATCTAACGGATATATGGATCCATTTTAATTCCCTTGTTCCTCCATAGATCGGAAATATAGGGCTTTTGGGGCAGCCCCCAAATGTTTATATTACAAACCTAATTCTTTTCTTAGAAATTTTGAGGTATAGCTTTTTTTATCCATTGCTATTTCTTCCGGTGTTCCCTTGGCAACTACCTTGCCCCCGTTCCTACCTCCCTCGTACCCGATATCGATGATATGGTCCACCATTTTTATTACATCCATATTGTGTTCTATGACCAATACGGTATTGCCATGGTCCACCAATTTATTCAGGACTTCCATCAACACCCGTATATCCTCAAAATGTAGGCCTGTTGTCGGCTCGTCCAGGATATAGAACGTATTTCCCGTATCCTTTTTGGATAGCTCGGAGGCTAATTTTATACGCTGTGCCTCGCCACCCGACAAGGTGGTGGATTGTTGCCCCAGGGAGATATACCCCAGCCCAACATCCTGGATGGTCTTTAATTTTCTATGGATCTTAGGGATATGCACAAAAAAATCGACGGATTCGTTAATGGTCATCTCCAGCACATCGGCAATGGATTTCCCCTTATATCTTATCTCTAGGGTCTCCCTGTTAAAGCGTTTCCCGTTACAGGTTTCGCAATCTACATAAACATCGGGCATAAAATTCATTTCTATTACCCGCAAGCCGCCCCCCTGACAGGTTTCGCACCGTCCTCCCGAGACATTAAAACTAAACCTACCGGGCTTGTATCCCCTAATGGCGGCTTCCTGGGTCTGGGCGAACAGGGACCGTATTTCGCTAAATACCCCGGTATAGGTGGCCGGGTTGGACCTAGGGGTACGGCCGATGGGGGACTGGTTGATTTCGATGACCTTGTCTATATGCTCCAGACCGGTAATTTTTTTATAGGGCATGGGTTTTTTTACCCCGTTGAAATAATAGGCGTTCAGGATGGGGTAGAGGGTTTCGTTGATGAGGGTAGATTTTCCGCTGCCCGAAACCCCGGTCACCCCGATCATTTTCCCAAGGGGAAATTCTACCGAGATATTTTTAAGGTTATTACCGGTACATCCCGAAAGTACAATACTCTTTCCGTTTCCGGCCCTTCTCTGCCCGGGGACTTCCAAGCTTAGTTCCCGGTTTATATATTGGGCGGTCAGGGTATGGTGGTTCCTTAGCTCCCCGGGGGTACCTTGGGAAATGATCTCTCCCCCGTGCTTCCCCGCCCTCGGGCCAATGTCGATTACATAGTCCGCCTGTTCTATCATATCACGGTCATGTTCCACCACGATCACGGAATTACCAATATCCCTTAGGGATTTCAGGGATCGTATCAAACGTTCGTTATCCCTTTGGTGCAGCCCTATGCTCGGTTCGTCGAGGATATAGAGGACGCCCACTAGTTGGGAGCCGATCTGTGTGGCCAATCGGATTCGTTGGGCTTCCCCGCCCGAGAGGGACTTACTGCTCCTTCCTAAGGAGAGATAATCCAGTCCCACGTCCAATAAAAACTGGATCCTGGTCCTTATTTCCTTAATGATCTCTTCCGCTATTTTTAATTGGTTCCCGGATAGCCTTCCTTCCAGGGCCCCAAAAAAATCCGCTAGTTCCGTAATATCCATATTGGACAATTGGGCAATATTCCGGTCATCGATCTTAAAATATAGGGAAGCCTGTTTTAAACGGGTACCCCCACAGGTCGGACATTCGATCTTGTCCATATAATCCTTTGCCCATCGTTTGATACTGGTAGAATTTGCCTCGTTAAACTGACTTTTAATAAAGTTCGCGATGCCTTCATAATCTATTTTGTACGATCGTTTTACCCCCAAAGCCTTGGAATCCACTTCAAAACTTTCCTTTCCCCCATGGAGCAATATGCTAATGGCTTCGTCCGGGATATTGGAAATGGGGTCGGTAAGTTTAAAATTATAGCGCTGGGCAATAATTTCGATCTGTTTAAAGGCCCAGGAATTTTTATACACCCCAAGGGGGGCGATTCCCCCGGCGGAAATGGATAGTTTTTTATCGGGAAATATCTTCACCTCGTTCACTTCATAGATATGCCCCAGACCATTGCAGTCCGGGCACATGCCCTTTGGTGAATTGAAGGAAAAGGTATTGGGTTCCGGGCTGGGATAGGAAATGCCGGTAGTGGGACACATGAGGTCCCTACTGAAATAACGGGGTTCCTCCGTGCCTTCTTCCAAGATCATCAGCACATTTTCCCCACTGTACATGGCGGTATTAATGGTCTCGGTCAATCGCTTGTCCAGTTCGGAACTCTCCTCGATCTTAAGTCGGTCTATCACGATCTCTATATCATGGGTCTTGTAACGGTCCACTTTCATCCCCGTTACAATATCCTTGATCTCCCCGTCTATCCGCACCTTCACGAATCCCTGTTTGGCAATTTGTTCAAAAAGCTCCCGATAATGCCCTTTTCGGGATTTAATGACCGGAGCCAGGATGTTTATTTTTTTTCCGTTATAGGTAGATATGATCAGTTCCTTTATTTGGGCATCGGTATAGCTGACCATCTTTTCCCCGGTATTGTAGCTATAGGCATCACTGGCCCTGGCGTAGAGGAGCCTAAGGAAGTCGTATATTTCCGTAATCGTGCCCACGGTGGATCGCGGCGATTTGGAGGTAGTTTTTTGTTCAATGGCGATTACGGGCGAAAGTCCGTCTATCTTATCTACGTCCGGGCGTTCCAGGCCTCCCAGGAATTGGCGCGCATAGGCGGAAAACGTTTCTATATATCGGCGTTGGCCCTCTGCATAAATGGTATCAAAGGCCAAGGATGATTTTCCGCTGCCCGATAAGCCGGTGATTACTACCAGTTTTTCCCTTGGGATGGTAACATCCAAATTTTTGAGGTTGTGGACACGGGCCCCCAATACCTCGATATTTTCTTCGTATTCGATCATTTTAAGCGATAAAGGGCGAAGTTACGAT